>JBJTFY010000340.1:0-6709 GCA_046093625.1 Actinomycetota bacterium | reverse complement strand
CTCCAGCAAGGCGCGACCGAAACGCTCGGCGACCACCGGTGCCACGGCACGTCCCATACGGGTCGACCCGGTGGCCGAGATCACGGGAACCCGCGGGTCGCCCGCGAGTCGGCGACCCGCCTCGGCATCTCCGATCACGAGTTGGCACAGGTCCGTCGACTCGCCCGCCGTGGCGGCGGCGCGACGAACGAGAGCGGTGGTCGCGAGCGAACAGAGGCTGGTCGCCTCCGACGGCTTCCAGATGACCGGATCACCGCAGATGAGGGCCAATGCCGCGTTCCACGACCACACGGCGACGGGGAAGTTGAACGCACTGATGACACCGACCGGGCCGATCGGTTGCCAGGTCTCGCTCAGTCGGTGACCGGGGCGTTCCGACGAGATGGTGAGACCGTGCAGTTGTCGCGACAGACCGACGGCGAAGTCGCAGATGTCGATCATCTCCTGCACCTCGCCCAACGCCTCGGAGCGAATCTTGCCCACCTCGACTTGAACCAGATCGGCCAGGGCCTCCTTGTGACGACGCAGTTCGACCCCGAGCAGTCGAACCACTTCACCCCGGCGCGGTGCGGGCGTCGTGCGCCAGCCCTCGAAGACCGTCGTGGCTCGTTCGATCGCCTCGTCGACGTTCACGACGAGACCGGAGTCGAAGCCGCCGATCGGGCGTCCGTTGACGGGGGAGCGGACGGCGATGCCTCCACCGTCGAGGGGTGTGTCGAGGCCCATCGTGGCGAGGGCGGCCCGCGCGACTCCGCGGAGTTCGTCGCTGTCGAACGTCGGGTTCATCGTGCCATTCTTGTCGCTCGCCGACCGAACGACATCAGTCCACGGTGACGCCGGGGACGAAGAGGCGCGAGGCCTCCGAGCCGCCGTCGATCGCGTCGGCGGCCATGATCACCGCGGCCGCCGTGTACGCGGTGCGCTCGCCGTTCGGGAACCGCTCCATCGTGGGATAAACGAGACCGGTCCAGTAACTGCCGTCGTCGTTGCGGTGCGCGCGGGTCCAAAAGAGAAGGTCGACGGCGGTGGCGAGGTCGCCGACGGCCACGTGGGCCAACGAGCACTCGGCGGTCTCGGCGGCGGTGACCCACGGCTCGTCGCTGACGCAGCGGATGCCGCGACCCTCCATGGCGAAAGTGCCCCAACTCTCGGCGAGTCGGGCGGTGGCCTGTTCGCCCACCAGCGAATTGGTGAGCACCGGGTAGTACCAGTCCATCGCCCAGCGGGCCTTGGGTTCGAACGCACCGGGATCGGTGGCGATCACGTGCCGTAGGCGATCGGCGGCGTCGCACCAATCGGGGCGCGACTCGTGCAGCAGGTCGGCGATGTGCGTCGCGCAGGTCAGCGAATGCCAGATGCTGCTCGACCCGGTGAGCAACGCGTAGTCCCACGGCGACGCATGCTCTTCGCGCGCCCAGCGGATCGTGCCGTTGGGTCGGCTCATCGAGAGCACCCAGTCGATGGCCCGACGCACGGTGGGCCACATGTGCTCGACGAATCCGCGGTCACCGGTGGAGAGCCAGTGGTGCCACACCCCGGCGGCCACGTACGCGCACACGTTGGTGTCGAGCTTGGGTTCCTCGACGGTCCCGCTCGGCAGGTAGTAGTTGAACCACCAGCCGTCGCGATGCTGCGTGTCGACGAGCCACTGGTACGCGCGCTCGGCCTCGCGGTGCAAGCCCGCGACGTCGAGGGCGATCGCGGTCTCCACGTGATTCCAGGGATCGCAGTGTCCGCCCTCGAACCACGGGATCATGCCGTTGTCGAGTTGGAGCGCGGCGATCGACTCGGCCGTGCGCACGACCTCGTCGGCGCTCAGGACGACCACGACGTGGGGGATACGGGTCATGCGGCTTCGGCTTTCTTTCGGGCGTAGACGATCAGGCTCTTGCCCATGATGGGGGACAACGCCCGCTCCGCCAACTTCACCGACCGCGGTTGTTTGACGATGTCCCATTCGAGGAACCGCTTGTAGCCGTTGACGAGGGCGTGATCCTCGCGGCGAGGTCCGACGGCGCACTTCAGCCACCAGTAGGGCGAGTGCAGGGCGTGGGCATGGTGCGAGCCGATGACCGCCAGTCCGGCCGTGCGCAACTTGGCCTCGAGCTCGGTCTGCGAATAGATGCGCACGTGTCCGCCGACCGACTTCGGTGCGTGGTACTCGTCGCTCAGCTTCCAGTTGATCTTCTCGGGCCACCACGAGGGCACGGTGCAGGCCAGAGTGCCGCCGGGTCGTAGCACCCGGGCCAGTTCGGCGATGGCGGAGACGTCGTTCTGGATGTGCTCGAGCACCTCGCTCGTGATCACCCGATCGAACGTTCCGTCGGCGAACGGCAGTCGGGTGGCGTCACCGCGCAGTGCCCCGACGTAGCGATCAGAAGCGATCTGACCCTCGGAGATCATGGCTCCGAACGTCGCGCGCGTGGTGCGCACCTCGTCGTCGGCGTAGTCGAGCGCGACGATGCGACCGCCCAGTCGGGCCACCTCGTACGCGTGCCGACCGAACCCGGCCCCGGCGTCGAGAACCAGGTCGCCGGGCATCAGGCCGAGCCGCGGGAATCTGACGGTGAGCATCAGCCGAGGCGTCCGTTTCGGCGGAGCTTGTCGCGATTGGCCGGCATCTGCAGGACTTCGCGGTATTGATCGACCGTCATCTCGGCGCACTTGCGCCACGTCCAGCGCTCGACCACCCGACGGCGACCGGCCAACCCGACGCGCTCGCGTAGTGCCGGGTCGTCGAGTCCGCGACGAATGGTGCCGGCCAGGGCCTCGGCGTCACCGGCGACGCACTGCAGAACGGTGTCGCCGTCGGTACCGGTCACCTCGGGAAGTGCGCCACCGTCGGTGGCCACGAGGCAGATACCGGTGCACATGGCCTCGATGGCGGGCAGGCTGAAACCCTCGTACAAGGAGGGCACGACGGCCAATTCGGCTTCGGCGTACAACTCGACGATGCGTTCGTCGGAGACACCCGACACGAACTGGATGTGCGGTGCGAGACCCAACTTGTCGATCAGGTCCATGCTCTTGCCGGGCTTGGGCTTCCCGATGATCGTGAGGGTCACGTCGCGTTCGGTGCGCAACTTGGCCACCGCCTCGAGCAGGTACGACAACCCCTTCAGGGCCACGTCGGCCGAAGCGGTGGTGATCAACCGTCCGGGGATGCGCGCCAAGCCAGGCAACGGTTTGAAGAGCTCGGGGTCGACGCCGACCGGGACGAGGCGCATGCGGTCGTACGAGACGCCCATGTCGCCGTGGATGTCCTTGATGCTGTTCTCGCTCACGACCACGATGCGGGGCATGCGGCTGGCGACGCGGCCCTGCATCTTGACGAACGAGTAGAAGCGCGAGACACCCAACTTCTTCCACCAGTTCGGGGCGTGGTCCATCTCGAGGGCGCGATCGCGCGTGATGGGGTGGTGCAAGGTGACGATGGTCGGGATGAGTTTCTCGAGCCCGAGGATGCCGTAGCCGAGGCACTGGTTGTCGTGCACCAGGTCGAACTCGCCCACCCGGGTGGCCAGATGTCGTTTGACCCGCGCGCTGAACGCGGCCGGCTCACCGAAGGTGCCGGTGAGGAACAGACCCAATTCGTAGAGGTCCTCGCGCGTCTTGAGTTCCCAGATCGCCGGGAACCGGAACGGATAGTGATCGTTGACGAGGTCGAGGCTGGGCAACTTCGTGAGGGTGACCCGCTCGTCGAGCACGGGGTAGGGCTGGCCACCGAACACCTCGACGGAGTGCCCGAGGTCGACGAGGGCCTTGGTGAGGTGGCGGGTGTAGACGCCTTGGCCACCCACGTGCGGCTTGCCCCGATAGGTGAGGTACGCGATGCGCAGCGGGGAATCCGGGTCGAGGGGGTTGTGGGGCGACGAGGACCCCCGCGAATTCGACATGGGGTTCGATGCTATCGGGGGGCTCTTTGTGCGGGTTCGGGGGCGTGTTCGGCCGGACGAACGACCCGGTCAACAGGTGGCGGGTCGGGCGATCTTGGTGGTCGCGGTCGCTTTGGCGCCGTTCCGATCGGTGGCCGCGATGCTGACGCCGACTGACGTGGTGGCGTTGGGCAGGTCGTTGCTCGCCGCGACCCAGGCACCCTTGCCGGAGTCGGTGAGGTTCACCGTGCGTGTCGTGCTCGTCGAGGAGCCGTTCAGCACCAACGTGGCCACCACGCTCTTGATCGGGGACTCGTCGGACACCGGAACCTGCACGGTGAGGTTCGCGCATCGCGTGCCGTTGAAGCGGACGGTGATCGCGCCGATCTGAGGGGCGCGACCGACGGCACCGGTGATCGTGAGCGACGTCGTGGGGGCCGACGAGCGGATCGCGGCGGCGAACGAGAAGCGTCCCTCGGGGAAGGTGGCGGTGTTGGAGTAGGAGGCGGCGGTGGTGCGGGCGAACGTCACCGTGACGGAGGTGCTCGCCTTGGCGGCGATCGAACCGGATGCGGGAGCGAAGGTGAAGAACGTCGGTTGGGCCGAGGAGACCTTCCAGTCGATCTTGCTCGCGTTGGGGTTGGAGATGGTGAACGTCACCGTCGTGGCCGCGACACCGAAGTCGATTCCGCTGAGACTGGTCGCGAGCGCGACGAGACGCGGAGCAGTCGTCGTCGTGGATGTCGGGGAAGCCGGAGATGTCGTTGACGTCTTGGGTGTCGTCGAGGTCGTGGACGCCGCGCTCGGCGTACTGGCGGGTGGGGCGGTCATCGGCGCGACCGTGGTGACCGCGACCGGCGACACCACCGATGCCACGGTGGTCGTCACCCGGGGCTCGGTGGAGGTGGTTGCTGGCACGGTCGACGCGGGGGGAATCGAGGTCGTCGTCGCGCCGGCGATCGTCGTCGGTGCGCCGGTGTCGGGTGACGGGACGCTCGTGACCGGTACCGCGCCGTCCGCCACCTTCGGCGAGTCGTCGTCGGAGGCGACGATCGCGATCGATCCCACGGTCACCACCAGGGCCACGGACGCCGAACCCCACCATGCGGCGTGGCGGGCGATCCGAGCGGCGCCCGGGAAGCCGTCGCTCTTGCGCCAGCGGATGCGACCCGACGCACCCGTACCACTCGCTCCGGAGACCGCCACCTTGGCGGTCGCCTCGAGAACCCGCTCGCGCAGGCCGAGCGGGGCGGCGAACACCGGAGCGGCGCCGAAGAGGGCGAGTGGAGCGACCTTGCCCTTGGTGTTCTCACAGGTCGGGCAGGACTCCACGTGGCGAGCGACGCGCTTGCGGATGAGCACGCTGAACTGGCCGTCCCAGTCGCGCAGAATCTCGTCGAGGGTCGCGCATTCCTTGCGTCCGGACTTGGCGACCACGAACGCACCCAGACTCTTGTCGACGCGCTCGCGCATGCGATGGACGAGCGAGTAACTCTGCTCGGCCGTGACGCCGAGTGCATCGGCGAGGTCGGCGCCGCTGCGGCCCTGTCGGACCGACAATGCGCGGATGCGGTGGTCGCGCTCGTCGAGTCGGGCCGCGGCCGAACGAACGAGCGACGCCAGTTCGGCGTAGGCGACCGAGGCTCCCTCGGCCTCGGGGTCAAGCGGCGCGACCACGTCGGGCACCGTTTCTGACTGGAAGTCGGTCGGTGTGGCCCGTCGACGCTTCTTGGTGCGGCGGTACACCTCGTTGCGCAACACCGCGTAGAGCCAGGGCTTCAAACGGTCGGGTTCGCGCAACTGCGACAGTCGCTCGGCGGCGATACAGAAGACGTCCTGCACCATGTCGGCCGCGTCGTGGCGGTCGGAGAGCATCGCCGCGGCCGTGTCGTACAGACCCGAGGCGTAGCGGTCGTAGATCGCCGCCAGCGCTCCGCGGTCGCCGTCCAGATAGGACGTGACGAGTTGGGAATCGGAGAGCGAAGTGGTCATCGTCGTCGGGGGGCCTCACACCTCGTGAGATGAGTTCGGGTGGTGGTCCTCGCACAAAGTCTGCCCGAACGCGGGGTGACGCGACTCACACCACCGCCAGGTCGATGCGAAACCAGCGACCGACCATCGAGCCCCGGGAGGCACGGCGCGGGTCGTCGTTCACCTGGTTCGGTGGACCGGATTGCGGCTCCACGCAGGTGGCATGCGCCGGTTCGTCGAAGATCACCCAGCATTCGCAGTCACTCGACAGGGCGATCGACAGTGAGCCGACGCGCATCGTCAAGATCGCCTCTCGGGCCACGAAACAATCGTCGACCGGCCCGGCGGGTCGCTCGACGAGCTCGGCGGTGGCGATGCCGTACTCGTCGCGTCGGAACATCGGCCCGACGTCCACGGGGGACTGATCAGGTTTGACGAACCACGGGTGCCACCCGATCATCCACGGCATCTCGTCCTCCGCACGAAGTGTCAGTTGCATGTGCAACGAATGATCCGTCAGCGTGAGCCGGTGTTCGACGTGACCGCGGAACGGCCAGGTCGCGCCGAGATCGGTGTTCAAGGTGACCGAGGTGTCGGTCGTGCGCGCGATCGTCCAGACCGAGTCGTGCACGGTTCCGTGTATCGCGTGCGGTGGTGCGTTGCGCGGCAGGGAGTAGGTCCGATCGTCGACCCGCAACACCGCGTCGCGAACCCGTCCGCAGTACGGCACCATGGGGTAGCACCCCCACGCCAGGGGGTCGTCGTTCCCCGTGCCCTCGACGATCACGGGGAGGCCGTCGAACCGCAACGCGGCCAGCCGGCCTCCCCGTCGCGGGGACACCCGCGCGGAGAGACGTCCACTG
>JBJTFY010000339.1:0-21189 GCA_046093625.1 Actinomycetota bacterium | reverse complement strand
GGTCATCGGGTCATTCCACTGCGCCGGTGTTGCGCAGTTCGTCGGCGATCAACTCGAGGGGGAACAGGATCGAGCCGTTGCGCCACGACGCGTGAGCGTCGTGTTCGAACCAACCACCCGAGAGGTTGGGGAACCGGGTGTCGGCGTCACCGAAGTGCTGGCGCAACAGGCGCAGCACGCCGCCGTGGGAGATGACGAGGACACATCCGCCCGGATGGTCGGCCGCCACGCGATCGAGGGCCCGGGTCGTGCGAGCGATGGTCGACGCCACGGTCTCGAATCCGGGCGGGCGACGATTCGCCGAGAGATAGCCCGGCCAGTCGCGGTTGATGTCGTCGGGGGTGAGGCCCTGCCATTCGCCCGCGTCGTTCTCGCGCCAGTCGGGATCGCTCGCGACCCGCGGGCAGCCGACCACCTCGGCGATGATCTCGCCGGTGACCCGCGCGCGCTCGAGGTCGCTCGTGACGACGGCGTCGAAGGGCGGGCACTCGTTGGCCAGCAAACCCGCGGCCGAGCGGGCCTGTGTGCGGCCGAGGTCGGTGAGCGGGGGATCGGCCTGTCCCTGCCAACGCCGGCTCGCGTTCCAGGTGCTCTGTCCGTGTCGCAACAGCAGCACCCGGGTCGCGCGCATGGTCCCGTCGCTCGTCACAGAGGTCGAGGGTACTGCCGGTACGCTCGGCGCCGTGGCCACTCTCCGCTTGTTCGCACGCGCTCGTGAGGTGGCCGGTCGTTCGTCGGACGAGGTACCGGGAGCGACCGTCGACGAGGTGATGGCCGAGGCGGTACGACGGTTCGGCGCACCGTTCGCCGACCTCTTGCCGACCTGTCGGGTGTGGCTCAACGGCGAGTCGGTGCTCGGTTCGGCCCCCGTGACGGACAATGATGAGGTGGCGGTGTTGCCACCGGTGTCGGGAGGATGCGAATGAGCGAAACGAGTGCGAGCGATCCGTCGAGTCTCGATCTCGCCGACCTGCGCGCCGAACGGGACTCGTTGCGCGCGACCGAGGACGCCGTGTCGTTCGTGCGTCGACTGGCTCAAGGTCGCATCGATCTCGTGGCCGCGGTGCGCGCCGGACGATCCGGGGGTTCCGCGGTGTCGGCCGCCGACATCGTCAAGTCGGGGGTGGGTCCGGCCCCGAGCACGGGCTCGGCCCGACCGCCACGTGACACCGAGGTGGCCGCCGATCACCCGCTCCTCGCCGAGTTCGACCAACTGTGCGATCGCATGGGGTTCGACAACATGGCCGACCTGGACGACGGGGCTCTGGCCGACCTCGAGTCGGGCCTGCGCGCCTTCGAATCGGCTCAGTCGGAGATTCGGCGTCGGCTTTTCGACCGCATCGACTCCCTCACCGCCGAGTTGGTGCGTCGTTACCGCGACGGTGGCGCCTCGGTCGACTCCTTGCTCGAGGGCTGAACCCCCGGTTTGCCCTCCGGTCAGGGAAGTTTTTCGCCCCGCCGGTAGTTTCACCCTCCTGTGACACGCGTGGCCATGTTGTCCTTCCACACCTCGCCGCTGGCGCAGCCGGGTGTCGGCGACTCCGGGGGCATGAACGTCTACGTCCGCGAACTGGTGGCCGGCCTCGCTCACGCCGGAGTCGAGGTGACCACCTACACGCGCGAGTGGCGACCGGGTTTGGCCCGCGAGGTGTTGGTCGAGCCGAACCATCGGGTCATCCACGTCCCGGCCGGCGCTCACGACCTGCCCAAGGAAGAACTCGAGTCGGTGGTGCCGGCGTTCACCGACTTCGTGCTCGACGACATGGGGCGCGCGCACGCGGCCGACGTGGTGCACGCGAACTACTGGTTGTCGGGCATCGCCGGGCACACGATCAAACACGAGTGCGCGATCCCGCTCGTGGCGACGTTCCACACCCTCGCGCGCGTCAAGGCCGAGGGGGGCGATCCCGAGCCCGAGCGTCGCGAGCGCGCCGAGGCCCAGATCATCGGATGCGCCGACGCGATCTGCGTGAGTTGCGACGAGGAAGAGGACCAGTTCCGTCGTCTGTACGGCGATCCGCCCGGTGGACTCGAGATCGTGGCCCCCGGAGTGGAGCACGCGTTCTTCACCCCGGGCGACCGGCGCGGCGCGCGCACCGCCCTCGGCATGGGGGACGGACCCGTGCTGCTGTTCGTCGGTCGCATCCAGCCGCTCAAGGGCGTCGACGTCGCGGTGCGGGCGTTGGCCGCGCTCGGTCGGCCCGACGCCCAGTTGTACGTGGTAGGTGGCGCGAGCGGTCAGGACGGCGATGTCGAGGTGCAGCGGGTGCGCGCACTCGTCGACGAGCTCGGGCTCGCCGAACGCGTGCACTTCGTGCCGCCGCGCGCGCACCACATCTTGTCGACCTACTACCGGGCCGCCGACGCGGTGTGGGTTCCGTCGCGCTCGGAAAGTTTCGGCCTCGTGGCCCTCGAGGCCGCCGCGTGCGGTATCCCGGTGGTCGCCAACGCCGTGGGTGGCCTGCTGTCGCTCGTCGATCACGGTCGCACCGGTTTCCTCGTGAACGACCGCGATCCCGAGCAGTTCGCGGCCTACACCGATCACCTGTTGCGGAACCCGGGTCTGGCCGCCGACATGCGAGCCGCGGCGGCCGATCGTGGCCGTCGTTACACCTGGAGCTTCGCGGCGGCGCGTCTGCGCCGCGTGTACGCCGACATCACGTCCCGCTCGCTCGTCAACTGCTCGTGAGCGATCTCTTCGACGACGAGTCCCTCGCCGTGATCGAGCGGCGAATCGACGAGTGGCTCGGTGCGATGCGCACGACGAACCAGTCGATCCTCGCCATCGACATCGCCGATCCCGATCCGATGTTCCGCGCCCGTTG
Organism: Actinomycetota bacterium; assembly: GCA_046093625.1. Taxonomy (GTDB): domain Bacteria; phylum Actinomycetota; class Acidimicrobiia; order Acidimicrobiales; family Ilumatobacteraceae; genus Casp-actino8. The sequence continues at coordinate 18,364 of JBJTFY010000339.1, read as the reverse complement.
GTACGTGCGCATGAAGGGTGAGACGAAGGACTTCATCACCGTGTGGTTGACGTTGGGCCAGCGAACCCTGCGTTACGAGACCTACGTGATGCCCGCGCCCGAGGAGAACCTCGCCGAGTTCAACGAACAGTTGCTGCGCCGCAACGACAAATTGGTGGGCGCCCACTTCTCGCTCGGCCTCGAGGACGCCGTCTATCTGCGGGGCGACCTCCCGCTCATCGGGCTGACCGAACCCGAGCTCGATCGCATCGTGGGGTCGTTGTACGCCCACGTCGAACAATGTTTCCGCCCGCTGTTGATGCTGGGCTTCGCGTCGCGCTTCGCCGGCTGAGTTCACCCCACCGCGATACCTCCCTCCGCACCCACCGCCATACCTCCCTCCACTCCCACCGCGATACCTCCCTCCGCACCCACCCCGTCCGTCCCGCCGGCGTCTTCCGGGAAGTCGGCGCCGGCGGGATTCCCCCCGGGGTTAGCGTGACGGCATGTCCACCTCGTTCTCCTTGGCCGTCGTCGGCGGCGGCAACATGGGTGCCGCCCTCGTCTCGGGCCTGCTGTCGTCGGGCGCCGTCGGGGTCGACGACCTGGTGATCGTCGAGGTGCTGGCGGCTCGGCGCGAACAACTGGTCGCGATGTTCCCGGGGGTGGCCGTCGTCGACGAACTGCCCGGGTGTTCGGCCGCGGTGATCGCGGTCAAACCCCAACACGTGCCCGAGGCCGTGGCCATCGCCGTGTCGCGGGGCGCCCGTCGTCTGCTCTCGATCGCCGCCGGCGTCACGATCCGCACGCTCGAGGCCGCCGCGGGCGACGGCGTCGCGGTCGTTCGCTCGATGCCCAACACCCCCGCGATGGTGGGCGAAGGTGCGTCGGCGATCGCCGCCGGCACGCACGCGACCGAGTCCGACGTGGCCTGGGCCGAGACGGTGCTCGGATCGGTCGGGCTCGTGGTGCGCGTCGACGAAGCGCATCTCGACGCGGTCACCGGCCTCGCCGGAAGCGGCCCCGCGTACGTCTTCTTGATCGCCGAGGCTTTGATGCACGCCGGCGTCGAGGCCGGTTTGCCCGTCGACACGGTCGATGCCCTCGTTCGTCAACTGTTGGTCGGTTCGGCCGCGTTGCTCGCCCGCGGTGACGACCCGGCCGAACTGCGCGCCAAGGTGACGTCGCCCGGTGGCACCACCGCGGCCGGTATCGCGGTCCTCGAGTCACGCGAGGTGCGCGCCGCGTTCGCGGCCGCTGTGCGCGCCGCAACGGAGCGAGGGCGCGAACTCGGACGTCAGTGACACGCCGCTTTACAAAATGTTGTGCACGTCGTCGTGACAATTTTCCGATGTCGCCGAGCGACACCGCAGGTCAGCGATTTAGTGAAAACTCCGCCTGAATGTGCAGAGTGCAAACAAAGAAAAAATCTGCTCGTGACACTTTTCTCAGCCTCGATTTCATGTCTAGGGTATGTCGCAGGTCACAAGACAACCGGCTGATTCATCCGGAAGACGCGCCCGAAAGGGCAGCGCCGACAGGGCCGGTGCCATCGGGGGGTTGGCACCGGCCCCGTCGCATTTACGGGTCGGTTTTTGTGCTCGAGACGTTCCGATTCGTTTCCCCACGGACACACTGTGTTCATGGAGTCCTCGTCGACGGCACGATTCTCGACGGTGTCGTTCCTGTCCGACCTCGGCACCCGATCGGAACACGTCGGAGTGGTCAAAGCGGTGATCCGTGAGGAGGCTCCGCACGTGACGGTGATCGATCTCGTGCACGACATCGAACCCTTCGACGTTCGCGCCGGTTCGCTCGCGCTCGCGCGCGCGGTGCCGTACCTCACCGAAGGTGTGGTGATCGCGTGCGTCGATCCGGGCGCGGGCACCGCACGTCGACTCGTCGCTATCGAGGTCGCCGACGGCGCCGGAGTCTTTCTCGGTCCCGACAACGGTTTGCTCGCACCGGGTGTCGCCCTCGTCGGTGGTGCCGGTCGCGCGATCGTTCTCGATCGCGACGAACATCATCTCGCGGCACCGGGCGCGACCTTCGCGGCGCGCGACGTTCTGGCGCCCGTCGCCGCGGCGTTGTGCAACGGCGTCGACCTGTTCGCGCTCGGCACCCCGGTCGACGCGTCCGAATTGCTACCCGGTGTCGTGCCGATTCCGCGCGAGGAGAACGGCACGCTCGCGTGCGAGGTGATCTGGGTCGATCGATTCGGCAACTGCCAACTCAACGTCTCGGTCGACGACGTTCGTTCGGCGTTCGGCGACGGCGTCTCCCGGTTGCGCGTCGGCATCGGAGCCGACGTGCGCAACTTCGAGATTGTCGCGGCGTTCGACGATCTCGGGCAGGGGGCCGCGGGTTTGGTGGTCGACTCGACCGGTTTGTTGTGCGTCGCGGTCGGGCGCGCCTCGGCGGCCCGCGAGCTGTCGATCGGCGAGGGTGAGCAGGTGGTCGTGGCGCCCGGTGGCGAATCGGCCCCGGTCGCGACTCCGGTCGACATCCGCCCCACCCGCTGACGTTCCGCGCGAACCACCGCGGCGGTCGCCGGGTCGGTCTAGGGTGAACTCATGCGCCCCGCCACCACGCTCACCGTGGCCCTGTTGCTCGGAGCCATCTTCATCGCCGGGATCGTTTCTTTGTTGCGTCTGTGAGCCGGCCATGAATCTCGCCTCGATCGTCGACAAGCACGATGCCGGCCGACCGGCGCTGATCAGTCGTGGCCGAACCACGAGTTACGGCGAACTGCGCACCCAGATCGAGGCCTTCCGGGGTTCGCTCGTCGAACTCGGGGTGAAGTCGGGCGACCGGGTGGCCCTCATGTGCGGCAACGGGCGTTGGTTCGTGGTGGCGTACCTCGCCGTGATCGGCCGAGGCGCCATCGCGGTGCCGTTGAACCCCCTCAGTCCGACTCCCGAACTACAGGCCGAACTGGCGATCGTGGATCCCAGGGTGGTGTTGGTCGAAGCGTCGGGCGTCCCGTCGTTCGCCGGTGTCGACCGCTCCCGACTGCCCTCGCTCTCGACCATCGTCGTCACCGACGCCGCGAGCGAACCGACCCTCGGGTCGGCCACCGTCGTCCGGTCGTTCGACTCGATGCTCGCCGGCCCGGCGACCGCATGGGAGGAAGTCGACGGCGACCACCCGGCGGTTCTGATCTTCACCAGTGGCACCGCCGGCGCACCCAAGGCCGCGATCCTGTCGCATCTCAACCTGCTCGAGAACATCTGTCAGAACTTCTCGACGAGCGATCACATCCAGGACGGAGACGTGGTGTTCGGCGTGTTGCCGATGTACCACATCTTCGGACTCAACGTCGTCCTCGGCATGTCGTTGATGGCCGGCGCCTGTGTGGTGCTCGTGCAACGTTTCGACCCGGTCACCGCGGTCGAAACCTTCGCCGAGCGCAAGGTCACCATCGTCCCGGGGGCTCCGCCGATCTGGGTGGCGATGTCGTTGATGGAAGATGTCGACGCGCGCGCCTTCTCCTCGGTGCGACTGGCGCTCACGGGTGCGGCGCGCATGCCGATCGACGCGTCGGAGCGTCTGCGCCGCAAGTTCGGGATCGACTTGCGCGAGGGATACGGCCTCACCGAGGCCGCGCCCGTCGTCACCAGTTCGGTCGGCGTCGAGAACCGCCCGGGTTCGGTCGGACGCGCGGTGGAGGGCGTCGACGTGCGCATCGTCGACGAACAGGGCAACGACACGCCGGTGGGTGACGAAGGCGAGGTCTGGGTGAAGGGCCCCAACGTCTTTCGTGGATACTGGAACGACGCCGAGGCGACGGCGCGAGTGCTCGATCGCGACGGGTGGTTGCACACGGGCGACATCGGGTTGGTCGACGACGACGGTTACCTGTATCTCGTCGATCGCGCCAAGGACCTCATCATCGTGTCGGGCTTCAACGTGTACCCGGCCGAGGTCGAGGAAGTGTTGATGCGCCACCCCGCGGTCATGGAGGCCGGAGTCGTGGGTGTCGCCCACCCGCACACCGGCGAAGCGGTCCGCGCATTCGTCGTGCTGCACCCCGGTGCCGAGGCCGACGAGGACGCCCTCATCGATCACTGTCACGATCACGTCGCGCGGTACAAGTGCCCGTCGAAGGTGCTGATCGTCGACGAACTACCGCACAACCGGTTCGGAAAGTTGCTGCGCCGCGCGTTGTGAGCCGACCGTGGTCGCGGTCAGGAATCCCGCGAACAGAACGGCGATCCCGACGAGAAGAGTGACCGCGAAAGCCCGATCCTCTCCCAACCGACCCGCCAAGGTGCCGCTGCCCGACAGCACGAGGGTTCCGAGTGCGATCAATCCGTTGGCGGCCGCGGTCCGTCGGGGATTGCTCACCTGACGCGCGGCACCGGCGGCGGCCGGAACGCGCCCCCGCGACACGCGAACGATCGACCACACCGCTCCGACGATGATCACGACGGCGGCCACCCCCGAACCGACGGCGGCGAAGACGCGTGGTGCCACGCCGAACAGGTCGCTGCCCTGAGGCAGGGCCTCGTCGCCGATCTCGCCGGCCGGGGCCACCAACACCACACCGACGGCCGCCCCCGACAATCCGACGAGCCAGTTGCGCGTGACGTCACCGACGCGACGACCCCACAACAAGTACACGGTGCCGAGGGCGAGCCACGGCACGTTCAGGATCGCCCCGGCCAGGAAGAAGACCCGGAACGACACCAGGCTCCATCCACGGGCCTCGGCCCACCACAACGCGATCGAGCCGAGGGCGAACAACGCGAGCGCCACCGACCACGCTCCCTCGTGCGGACGGCGGCGGCGTAGCCATCGGTCGAACGTGGTGATCGCGAAGGCCGACGCGATCAGGGTCGCAGCGGCGGCCAGGGCGGCGTTCAACGTCACGTCGGGGAGGCTAGGAGATCGACGCGCTCTCGCGGACGCGTCTCGGGGCGCGCGAGTTCGGGTGACGAACGACCGTGAACGGTGCCGTCGCCGGTCCGTCGCAACTTCGTGAACCCGATCACGAGGACCTAGCGTTTCGGCGATGGCTGATCGCCCCCGTCGCCGCATCCCGGAAGCAACCGTTTCCCGCCTTCCGGTGTATCTGCGTCTGCTGGAGGAGTTGTCCGAGGCCGGAACCACTCACGTGTCGAGCGAGCAACTCGCCGAGTTGGGTGGTGTGAACGCGGCCAAAGTTCGCAAGGACCTCAGCTATCTCGGAAGTTACGGGGTGCGCGGGGTGGGGTACGAGGTCCGCTACCTCGTGTACCAAGTGCAGCGCGAACTCGGGCTCAACCACGACTGGCCGGTGGTTATCGTCGGTGCGGGGAATCTCGGACAGGCCCTCTCGGGCTACGGCGGCTTCGGTCAGAAGGGATTCCCGGTGGCCGGGGTCGTCGACGTCGACCCGGCCAAGATCGGATCGGTGATCGGTGGAGTGCGGGTGCGTCACATCGACGACCTGCCCCAGATCGTCGCGTCGCGCTCGGTCTCGATCGGGGTCGTGGCGGTTCCGGCGGCCGGGGCCCAGGACGCCGCCGATCGTCTGGTGAAAGCGGGCGTCACCAGCATCCTGAACTTCGCCTCCGCCGTGATCTCGGTGCCGCGCGGGGTGTCGGTGCGCAAGGTCGATTTGGCCCTCGAACTGCAGATCCTCAGTTATCACGAGCAGAATCGGACCGGTTTGCGGGCGGTTCCGAGTGCGAGCGCATAGGGCTCGTGCGCGGGTCGAGGGAATAAGGTAACCCCCGTGTCGATCGTCGTTTTCGGGGTGAACCACCGCACCGGGCCGCTCGCGTTGCTCGAGCGCGTGACCATCTCCGACGACGCCATCGCCAAGACCATCCACGGCCTCATGTCGCGACCGAACATCCGTGAAGCGGTGGTGTTGTCGACGTGCAACCGCACCGAGGTGTACGCGGTGGCCGAGAAGTTCCACGGGGCCTACGGCGACCTGCGCGAGTTCTTCTGCGAACTCGGTGGGTTCTCGGCCGACGAGTTGGCGCCCCACCTCTACAGTCAGCACGACGAGGCCGCGGTCGCGCACTTGTTCGAGGTGGCCGCCGGTCTCGATTCGGCGGTGCTCGGCGAGAGCGAGATCCTCGGTCAGGTACGCGACGCGTGGGACCGTTCGCAACGCGAGGGCGGCGCATTGTCGACGCTCAACCTCCTCTTCCGTCACGCGCTCGAAGTCGGCAAGCGCGCCCGATCCGAGACCTCGATCGGTCGCCACACGTCGAGCGTCAGTCACGCTGCGGTCGACATGGCCCGTGACGGTTTGGGCTCGGTCGAGGGGCTGACGGTGCTCGTCGTCGGAGCGGGCGACATGGGCGAGGGGGTCACGGTGGCACTCTCGGGGGCCGGCGTCGGCCGGGTGTTGGTGGCGAACCGTACGATCGGTCGGGCCCAGGAACTGGCCGATCGCGTGGGCGGATCGGTGACCGAGTTCTACCGACTCGCCGAGACGCTCGTCGAGGCCGATGTCGTCGTGACCTGTACCGGTGCCGGCGGAACCGTGATCGACCGCGAAACGGTCGAAGGAGCCATGCGCGCCCGCGTCGAGCGACCGTTGTTCATCGTCGACATCGCGGTGCCCCGCGACGTGGAGCGCACGGTCGCGGACGTCGACGGCGTCACGTTGCTCAATCTCGACGACCTTCGCGATTGGGCGGCCCGCGGACAGGCACTGCGCGCCGCCGAGGCCGAGGCGGTGCGAGCGATCGTGCGCGAAGAAGTGGAACGGTTCACGGTCGAGTCCACCGCGCGTCAGGCCGCGCCGCTCGTGGCCCAACTGCACGCCGCGGCCGAGTCGGTGCGCGCCGGTGAGATCGAGCGCATGCGTCGTCGTCTGGCGAGCCTCGATCCCGAGCAACTCGACGCGGTCGAGGCCCTGACGAAGGGGATCGTGGCCAAGCTGCTCCACGACATGTCGGTGCGTCTGAAGGACGACGCCGGCACTCCTCGTGGCGAGCGCAACTCCGCCGCCGTGCGGGACCTCTTCGATCTGCGCTGATCGCCGTGACCTTGCTGCGCATCGCGACCCGCGGCTCGCTGCAGGCGAGAACCCAATCGGAACACGTGGCCGACCAGCTGCGCGCCGCGGGGCACGACGTCGAGTTGGTGTTCGTCGACACGACCGGTGACCGTCGACAGGACGTGCCGTTGCACACCATCGGTGGCCAAGGGGTGTTCGTGAAAGAGGTGCAGGCAGCGGTGCTCGACGGTCGCGCCGATATCGCCGTGCACAGCGCCAAGGATCTTCCGTCGACCCCGGCCGACGGACTCGTGATCGGCGCCTTCGGAGCGCGCCGTGACCCTCGTGACGTCCTCGTCGGTCGCACGCTCGCCGACCTCGCAATTGGGGCCGTGGTGGCCACCGGTTCGGTGCGACGTCGCGCCCAGTTGGCGCATCTGCGTCCCGATCTGAGGTTCGTCGAGTTGCGCGGCAACATCCCGACTCGTCTCGACAAGATCCCTCCCGAGGGTTCGATCGTCATGGCCGCGGCCGCCCTGGAGGTGCTCGGGTGGACCGATCGCATCACCGAGCATCTCGCGGTCGACACGATGGTGCCCGCGGTCGGGCAGGGGTGCGTGGCCGTCGAATGTCGCATCGGCGACACGGTGGCGCGCGACGCGCTGGAAGCGGTCGACCACGCCGCGTCGCGACGCTCGGTCGAGATCGAGCGCGCCTTCCTCGCCGAGTTGGGGTCGGGGTGTTCGCTCCCCGTCGGTGCGTACGACGACGGTCGGGTGTTGCGGGTGCACCTCTCGTCGGACGACGGTCGACGCCGCCACGTGAGCACGATGCCGACCGCGGGTCCGCTCGCGGCGTTGCTCGACGCCGCGCGCGATTTGGCGCGGGTGGCCCGCGCGGCAGTCGGGGAATGACGGCGGGCACGATGGGCGCATTGTCCGGTCGACGGGTGATCGTCACCCGTTCGGCGGAGAGGTCGGGTGCGCTCGCCGACCTCTTGCGTGACGCCGGGGCCGACGTGCTCGAGATACCGGTCACGACCACCATGGATGCCGGCGACGGTGGAACGGCCCTCAGGGCCGCCCTCGCCTCGCTCACCGACTACGACTGGCTGGTCGTCACCTCGCCCGAAGGCGCGCGACGCGTGACCGATGAGGCGGGGCGGGTCCACGTCGATCTCGCGGGGGTCAAGCGGGCCGCGGTCGGGACGGCGACCGCCCGCGCGCTCGGTGGGGCCGATCTGGTGCCCGACACCCAGACGGGCGCGAACCTCGGTGTCGCCTTTCCCGCCGGGTCGGGTCGGGTGTTGCTCGCCGTCGCCGAATCGGCCGGGACCGACTTCGAGACGGCGGCGCGCGCCAAGGGCTGGGTAGTGGATCGCGTTCACTCCTATCGCACGGTCGCCGTGCGTCCGACGGGAGTCACCGCTGCCGACATCTCGGCCTGCGACGCGATCACCTTCACCGCCACGTCGGCCGTGGAGGCCTGGATCGCCGCGTTCGGCCGGGTCGTCCCGCCCGTGGTGGTGGCGATGGGTCCCCAAACCGCACGGGCCCTGCGCCACGCGGGTATCGACGGCGTGGTGGTGGCCTCCGAACAGTCCCTGTCCGGTGTGGTCGCGGCTCTCGGCTGAGGCTCGCGACTCTGCCCGTAGGCTGACCCGATGGTCGGTCGGTTCCCCGCGTCGCGTCCGCGTCGTCTGCGTTCGACTTCGGCCCTGCGCGACCTCGTCGCCGAGACCCGGTTGAGCGTCGACGACTTCGTGGCCCCACTGTTCGTGCGCGAAGGCATCGACGTTCCGGTACCGATCGCCTCGCTGCCCGGCGTCGTGCAACATTCGCGGGCGAGTCTGCGTCGCGAGGTCGCCGAGTTGGCCGACCTCGGTGTGAAGTCGGTGATCCTCTTCGGAGTTCCAGCGGCCAAGGACGACATCGGCTCGGGTGCGTTCGACCCCGACGGAATCGTCCAGGTGGCGTTGCGCGACCTGCGCGACGACCTCGGTGACCGCGTGGTGCTGATGGCGGACCTGTGCGTCGACGAATACACGAGCCACGGGCACTGCGGTGTCCTCGACGGTCGCGGGTCGGTCGACAACGACCGCACGCTCGAGGTGTACGCCCGGGCCGCGGTGGCCCAGGCCGATGCCGGCGCTCATGTGTGTGCGCCGAGCGGAATGATGGACGGTCAGGTGGGGGTCATCCGTGCGGCACTCGACTCCGCCGGTCATTCGTCGACGGCGATCCTGGCCTATTCCGCCAAGTACGCCTCGGGTCTCTACGGACCGTTCCGCGACGCGGTCGACGTGCGGATCGAAGGCGGGGGCGACCGTAAGGGATACCAGCAGGATTGGCGCAACTCCCGCGAGGCCATCGTGGAGGTGATGGCCGACATCGAGCAGGGTGCCGACATGGTGATGGTCAAGCCGGCGGTCGCCTATCTCGACGTCATCTCGGCCGTGCGCTCGGTCGTCGACGTGCCCGTGGCCGCGTATCACGTCAGCGGCGAGTACGCGATGATCAAGGCGGCGGCCGCGAACGGCTGGATCGACCACGACGTCGTGGCCACCGAGCACCTCACGTCCATCAAGCGCGCCGGTGCCGACATCATCCTTTCGTACCTCGCCCGCTGGTACGCCGAGAGCGCGCGGCGCTGAACCCCTCGTCGCCCATGTCGTCGATTCCCTACTGCGATCCCGCGGCGTGCGCGGCGGCGGGTTGCGACCCGGTCGTGTGCGTCGGAAAGGGAGTGCCCTCGAACTCGGAGCTGTTCGATCGATCGTCCGCGGCGATCCCCGGCGGGGTGAACTCGTCGATTCGGGCGTTCAAGGCGGTCGGTGGCAAGCCGTACGTCGTGGCCCGGGGCGACGGCGCGCACGTGATCGACGTCGAGGGTCGTCGCTACATCGATCTGGTGCAGAGTTACGGTGCGGTGATCCTCGGACACGCGCATCCGACGATCACGCGGGCGTTGCGCGAAGCGGCGGCCGACGGCACGTCGTTCGGGGCGCCGACTCCGCGCGAGATGAAACTCGCCGAGGCGATCTCCGAGCGCGTCCCCTCGTGTGAGCGCGTGCGTCTCATGAACTCGGGAACCGAAGCGACCTCGACCGTCGTGCGGCTGGCGCGCGGTCTCACGGGTCGCAAGAAGATCGTGATCTTCGACGGCAACTTCCACGGTGCGACCGACGCGTTGCTCGCCGCGGGTGGGAGCGGAGTCGCCACGCTCGGGCTCCCGGGCACCGCGGGCGTGCCCGAGGAGGCCGTCGCCAACACCATCGTCGCCCCGTATAACGTGGTTCCCGCGATCGACGAGTCGGTGGCCGCCGTCATCGTCGAACCCGTCGCGGCCAACATGGGCGTCGTCGCCCCGTCGCCCGGCTTTCTCGAGGGTTTGCGGGCGGCCTGCGACCGGGTCGGTGCGCTGCTGGTGTTCGACGAGGTGATCACGGGCTTTCGACTCGGAGTCGGCGGCGCGCAGGGTCGCTTCTCGGTGTCGCCGGACCTCACGTGTTTCGGCAAGGTGATCGGGGGAGGACTGCCGATCGGTGCGGTCGGCGGTCGACGCGAGATCATGGAGACGTTGTCGCCGCTCGGCAAGGTGTTCCACGCCGGCACCCTCGCGGGCAACCCGATGGCCACCGCCGCGGGTCTGGCGGCGCTCTCCGAACTCACGCCCGACGCCTACGTCGAGATCGAGCGACGCGCGACGCGCCTCGAAACCATCTTGCACGAGTGTCTCGGTTCGGCGGTCACGGTCACCCGCGTCGGGACGCTCGTCGGCGTGCACTTGGGTTCGGCGCTCGATGGTCGACGGCCCACCAATTTCCCCGAGGCCAAGACGACCGACGAGTCCGGTTACGCGCGCCTCTTCCACGCGGCCCTCGCGAACGGCGTCGCGATGGCTCCCGGTGCCTACGAGGCGTTGTTCGTGGGGCTCGGTCACGACGACGCGGTGATGGACGACCTCGCTCGACGCCTGGCCACCGCGGCAGCAGCGTGATCGGCGACCGCCCGACGCACCTCGTACGCTCGTGTCGTGCGCCAGTTCCTGACCCTGCGTTACTGGGCGGCACTGTTGGTGCTGTTCGTGATGTTCCTCACGCTGTACCTGTGGCTCGGTCGTTCCGAGGCCACCACGATCGTCGAGGACGTCAGTCCGCATCGCGTCGATCTGATCGCGCTCACCTCGACCGTGAGATCCGACGAACCCTGGTCGGTCGGCGACGGTCACGTCACCGGTAACGCCACGGCGGTGTTGGCGGACGGCCGAATCCTCTCGATCACCGATGGAACCGCGGCCACCTCGTCGTGTCTCTTCCCCGAGGCGTTGAACGCCTGCGTGTTGTTGGCCGACACCCTGGGTGACGGCATCGTCTGGTTCGCCCTCGTCCCCGCGCCGCCCGACGGCGCCACCGATCTCGAACTTCCACCGATCGCCGAGCTCCTCGACGGGGTCACCTACGCGCGGTTGACGAACGGCTGGGAGGTGCCCTTGCTCGACAAGGTGCGCCGCCGTTGCGAGGAGGAGACCCCGAACCTCACCTCGTTCGTCCAGCGGTTCGCCGGTGCGCACACGACGATCGTCGATCTGGAGCGGGCGCAGGTGTCGGCGGTCGTGTGCGACGCGTGACGCGTCAAGCGTTCGGGGCCAGTCGCACGATGGCCGCCGCGGCCTTGTAGGCGGCCTCGGCGGGACCGATCTCGTCGGGGCGCAACAGGTTGGCCATGATGCGCAACACCCACTCCATCAACGTGCGACTCTGCATGCCCACCCGGCTCAATTCGCGCATCAGCACCGGACGGCCGATGATTCGCGCGAAGAGTCGGGCGACCTTGAAATACTGGCCGTACTCGTCGTCGAGCAACGACTGGTATCGCTGTAGGGCGGCGGGATCGTTGTTGTGGATCGCATCGGCGAGCACCCCGGCCGCGATGCGCGCGGTCTCGTACGCGTAGTCGATGCCCTCACCGTTGAACGGGTTCACGCTGCCCGCCGCGTCGCCGACCACGAGATACGTGGGACCCGACTTCGGACCCACCGAACCACCCATGGGAATGCGGCCCGACGTGGCTTTGTCGGTCGGCTTGTCGGGGTCGATCTCCCAGCGATCGGCGACCATGTGCGCGTACTCGTCGAGGAGATGGGTGGTGTTGACCGACTTGAAGTCGCGGAACGTCGAGAGCAGTCCGACGCCGATGTTCACGGTGCCGTCACCGACCGGGAAGATCCATCCGTATCCGGGCAACGGATTGCCGTTGCGGTCCTTGACGTCGAGGGCGGACTCGATCCACGGCTCGGCATGACGCGGTGTCTCCCAGTACGTGCGAATCGCGGTGCCGTACGGCCACTCCTTCGTACGGAAGGTGCCGATGGCGCGACCGAAGCGACTGTTGGCACCATCGGCCACGACGACGTACTTCGCCGTGATGTCGACGGGGGAATCCGCGCCCGGAGCGAGAACGGTCGCCCCGCGCACGAAACCGCGATCGAGCACGGGCGCCAGCGCCTCACGACCTTCCAACAGAGTCGCACCGGCGGCGACGGCGTTGCGCACGACCATGGTGTCGAGTTCGCGCCGTCGGACCACGTAACCGTGCTGCGGATAGATCGGATGTGACGGCCAGTGCAACTCGAGTGCCTTACCGTGCGCGGTGGCCCGCAAACCCTCGTAGCGGTGGAACTGCGACAGTTGTGCGCCGAGACCCATGTCCTCGATCTGCTTGACCGCCCGGGGCGTGAGTCCGTCGCCGCAGGTCTTCTCGCGCGGGAAGGTCTTCTTGTCGATCATCACCACGTCGAGACCGTGCCGAGCCAGCCAGTAGCCGGCAGCGGCTCCGGCCGGACCGGCGCCGATGACGAGAACGTCGTGCTGGGAGGTCATGGGCTCAGTGTGCTGGCGGACCCGGGGCCACGCCTATGCGGAAAGGGAGTCGGATCCGTTATCCGACTCAGGACTCGGCCGCGATCTCCTGGTCGGCCGGGGTGCCCAGTCGGGGAGCGGTTCCCACGCCGGGCAGCATGTCGAAGGTCATCGATCCGTCTTCGAGTCCGAGGAAGATGGCGCTCTCGGGGGAGCACCACTTTTCGTACTCTTCGGCCCAGTCACCAGCGGCGTCAGCACCGGAAATGTCATAACGGATGTGGCAGACGAGGCCCAGAATCTCGGCTTCGGTCAGGCCGCCGCCGGCCATGGCGCCCTGGGCGGGCATGGCACTGCCGTTGTAGGAGCGGGGGTAGTGGGCCCCGCCCTCGCGATTCGGGTCGCCGTAGGACGCCACCCCGGCGGCTTCGTAGGCCTCCGTGCCGTTGTACACCCAGTTCAACATGTCCTCGATGTGGGGGAAGGTCTTGAGGGACTCCCCGCCCTTGAGCACGCGACCCGCGCCGCCACCACCGTCGGCACCGTGACAGCTCGCGCAGGCACCGTATTGCTCGATTCCGACCGCGATCGGCCCCGAGGCCTCGGCCTTTTGGGGCTGCAGGCCCCGTACGTACATGAACAGGAAGATGGGCATCAGGGCCAAGGTGCCCATAGCCCAGTAGGGGATGCGTCCGCGGGCCTTGGCCGCCGCCACGTAGGGGGCGTCGGGCTTCGAAACAGGCTTCTGAGCAGGGGTTTCGGCGACCGGCTTGGGAGCCGGGGCGGCGGACTCGGTGGTCGCGGGCACCGGTGCGGCCTCGGACGAGGCGCCTCCGGCACGTCGGTCGCGCGAGCGCTTCAGCAGGTGCTCGGGGATCTCGGTCACGGACGTCCTTTCGGATGACGGGGGCTGCGGAAACGATACGAGAATCGACCGTCGTCACGAGCGACGGTCCGCTTCAAGACTAGAGCGCGTCGCACGCGCGCGTGGAATTCCCCGACCGGATTTCCCGAGTCGGTACTTTGCACTTACGCACAACCCCGACGTCGTCGAAGGGTTGCGTGATAAACCGATCAACGTCGTGGTCAGCGCCCGACCCACCCCCGACATTCCACTCGTTCCTCGGTCGCCCGCGTGTGACCGTCAACCGTGTTGCGGATCGTCGTGAGTTGGGTCGTCGGAGACCGTCGACGACTACAGTTCACACAAGCGTCCCGACACGTATGCGCAGGTACACGCGTCGTCGACACACCCCGAAGAGCAGTGCACGACATAACCACCACGCGCGAGTGTGGCGAAGGAAGGGATGACCGGCTCGATGCTGGCGATTGACATTCTGAAATGGCCGGGGATGAACCAGGCGTTCCTGTTCTCCTTCGCGGCCACGCTCATCCTGACCGGGCTGATCTTCGTGTACGGCAAGCGCCGTCCGATCGGTACCCCGGTCTCGTGGGGCGAGGCCATGTTCGGGGCCACGTACGCGTTCTTCGTGATGTTCCTCGCCTACGGAGTGGTGCCCCACCAGTGGCTCGTTCACGTGCAGAACGAACTGGGCTGGCGCTCCGACAAGATGTTCTACGGGCCCGGTGGCATCTTCAAGTCCCAGGCCAAGGGCGGCGGTTTCCCGTTCGACATCAACTACCTGCAGATCGGCGACATCATCGTCACCGTCATCTACGGCTTCTTCCTCGGACTCCAGATCTACATGTGGTCGTGGTGGCAGAAGCGCGGCCAGTCGAAGTCGACGGAGGTCGAACAGTCGACCTACGGACGTCCGTTGGTGAAGAAGGCCTGAACCGTGGCACGTACCGACGCCAATCCCCCGATGATGCCGTACTCGGACCAGTACCAACTGGTCGAGGTCGACGCGGATTACCTGACCAAGGCCGTCAAGCCGAAGCAGTTCATCCACATCGACCAGACCGAGTGCATCATGTGCGAGGGCTGCGTCGACATCTGCCCGTGGAAGTGCATCCACATGGTCACCCCCGACGCGGTGGCCGAGGCCACCGGTACCGAGCGGCCGGGCATCGACCCCAACGACAACGTGTTGTTCATCATCGACGACGACGTGTGCACGCGTTGTGCGCTCTGCGTCGATCGTTGCCCCACCGGCGTGATCATCCTCGGCAAGGCCGGGGCCGCGCTGGCGACGGGTGACACCCACGCTCGCACGAGCAATCACGGTTACGCCTACGGAATGCGGTTCTAGGAGAAACACTCATGGCCAAAGTCATCGATGACCCCCGACCCACAGCGAAAGAGCGTCTGAACAAGACGGTCGAGTCCGTTCAGGGCAGCCAGGCATGGAACTCGATCTTCCGTCCCGGATCGATCTTCCGCAAGGGCTACACCGACAGCCCCCGTAACCGTTCGTACGTGATCATGAACTCGGTGCTGTACCACTTGCACCCGGTGAAGGTGAAGCGCCACGCGGTCAAGGTCAGCTACACCTTGTGCCTCGGCGGCCTGAGCTTCTTCCTGTTCATCCTGCTCACCGTGACGGGCATCTTCCTGATGTTCTTCTACCGTCCCGAGGCCACCGCCGCATGGAACGACATCAGCAGCCTGCAGACCTCGGTGGCCTTCGGATTACTGATACGAAACATGCACCGATGGGGCGCCCACTTGATGGTGCTGTCGGTGTTCTTGCACATGGCGCGCGTCTTCTACCACGGTGCGTACAAGCCGCCGCGCGAGTTCAACTGGGTCATCGGTGTCGTGTTGCTGACCCTCACCCTGTTGCTCTCGTTCACGGGCTACCTGTTGCCCTGGGACCAGTTGGCGATGTGGGCGGTCGCGGTGGGAACCAACATGATGGGTTACACCCCGGTGTTCGGTTCGCAGGTGAGATTCGTGCTCCTCGGCGGCGTCGAGATCGGGTCGGAGACGTTGTTGCGCTGGTACGTGCTCCACGTCTTGATGCTCCCGTTCGTCATCGTGATCTTCATGGCCATCCACTTCTGGCGCGTCCGCAAGGACGGCGGCATCTCCGGGCCGCTCTGATCGGGAAGGAACCACACTCATGACCGAAATCCCCGAGCACCTCCTGAAGCGGGCCCAAGCCGCGCGGGAAAAGGCCGCCGCGGAGTCCGCTCCCGCCGCAGCCGCCGACGCCCCGGCGTCCGACCCGCGCATTCCGGCTCACCTGCTCGAGCGCAGCAAGGCCGCGCGGGCCAAGACCGATGACGGTGGCGCCGTCGCCGTCGCCGACAAGGTGACCGCCGTCGTTGCCGCGGCCCCCTCGGCCGGTGGTGTGCCGGTGGGTGCCGGTCCCGGTGGCCACACGCAGCGTCTGCTCACCGTCGTGAAGTCCGGTTCCATTCAGGACGTCAAGGCCACGCCGGTCGACAAGGTGCACACCTGGCCGCACCTGTTGGCCGTCGAGTTCGTCGCCGCGCTCGCCTGCACCGCGTTCTTGTTCTTCTTCTCGATCTTCGTGAACGCGCCGCTGCTGCAGCTGGCCAACCCCAACCAGACGCCGAACCCGTCGAAGGCTCCGTGGTACTTCCTCGGCCTGCAGGAACTGCTCACGATGTTCCACCCGATGGTGGCCGGCGTGACCATCCCGGGAATCGCGCTGTTCGCGCTCATCCTCGCGCCGTACATCGACAAGAACCCGTCGAACAAACCGGAGGACCGCAAGTTCGCGACCTCGATCATGACCGTGCACCTCATGTTCTGGGCGGTGCTCGTGATGATCGGTTCGTTCTTCCGCGGACCCGGATTCAACTTCGTCTTCCCGTGGCGTGACGGCCTGTTCTTCGAGTTGTGAGGGATCACCACACATGACACCAGCAACAACCATCATCATCGCCGTGGCCGTGTTGGTCGTGGCCGCCGCCGTCGTGTTGATCACGTCGGCGCGACGGTCCGACGTGCGCGGCGCCGGGGCGTTGTCGCGCGAGACGGTCAAGCGCGACAAGTCGATCAAGTCCGAGTCGGGCAGCGGCCCGAGCGGTGCCGCGTACGAGAGCGCCGAGACGACCGCCCGGTCGACCGCCCTCGAGAAGGCCGCCGAGGTGGCCCCGGTGGTCTGGGAGGCTCCCGACGAGGAGGCCCTCGGTGTCTCGCGCCGGCAGTTCTTCAATCGTGCGACAGTCTCGATGATGACCGCGAGCATCGGCGCCTTCGGTGTGGCAGTCGTGGCGTTCCTGTGGCCGCGGGCCGGGGGTGGATTCGGTTCGAAGGTCACCGTCGGTCGCCTCGACGACTTGTTGGTTCAGATTCGCAGTGAGAAGGGTTTCGTGTACAAGCCCGAGGCCCGCACCTGGTTGACGGCTTACCCGACCGATGCCTTGCCCAAGGCCCGCAAGGCGTACTCGACCCAGCCCTCGGTGTTGACGGGCATGGAGGCCGGCATCGTCGCCCTGTACCAGAAGTGTCCGCACCTCGGCTGTCGTGTTCCGGAATGCAAGAGCTCGCAGTGGTTCGAGTGCCCGTGCCACGGCTCGCAGTACAACCGCGTCGGTGAGAAGAAGGCCGGTCCCGCTCCGCGCGGCATGGACCGCTTCGGCGTGTCCATCAGCAATGGAAACGTGATCGTCGACACCGGTGCGGTGTTCAACGGCCCGGCCATCGGCACGAACACCACGGGACAGGAGGCCGAAGGGCCGCACTGCATCACCGGTGGGGGAGGACACTGATCATGATCGCGCTCGCCACCACCACCATCGCCGTCGTACTCACGCTCATCTTCGTCGCCGGCTGGCTCTTCTACGCGATCATGAATCGCGGCGCGGGACGCGCCGAGATCGGTTCGGAGATCGAACTCGCGGCGAACCGCAAGAAGTACTACGAGGACGAGGAACTCGAGGGCAAGCGTCTCGAGCGTGTTCAGTTCCTCGGCGCGATCATCCTGGCCACCATCACGATCGGGCTCCCGGCGTATTGGGTGATGGAGCCGAGCCGTCAGGCGGGGGCGATGAACGGCAAGGAGGCCCGCTTCGTATCGTGGGGCTCGCGACTGTTCGCCCCCACAGCCGAAGGCGGGTTCAACTGTGCCGGCTGCCACGGTGGAATGAACGCCTCCGGTGGCGCCGCGCCCTGGACCGTCACGGACTCCAAGACCGGAGAGGTCAAGTCGGTCACGTGGAAGGCCCCCGCGCTCAACACGGTCTTCTATCGATTCGACGACAGCGAGGTGCAGTTCATCCTCGAGTACGGGCGTCCCTTCTCGCCCATGTCGCCGTGGGGAACCAAGGGCGGCGGCCCGATGAACTCCCAGCAGATCGAAACCCTGATCGCCTACCTCCACAGCATTCAGATCCCGCGCGAGGACTGCATCGTCCAGGATGCCGATCCGATCGGCTGCGAGGGCGGCCACCTGCCCGCGAGCGAGCAGGAGAAGATCCAAGCCGCCGCGGAAAAGGCCGTCGAGGACGGCACGTACGACTCGATCGGCGAGGCCTTGTTCAACCTCGAGTTGGGAGCCGGCGCGTACAGCTGCGCGCGTTGCCACACCCCGGGCTGGAGCTGGGGCGAACCCGGCAACACCGGAGCGGGTGCGTTCGGATGGAATCTCACCGGTGGAGCGACCAACGCCCACTTCGCCACCGAGCAGGAGATGATCGACTTCATC
>JBJTFY010000338.1:0-3898 GCA_046093625.1 Actinomycetota bacterium | reverse complement strand
CGAGGCGATCGTCGACGTCTTGCCGCACGCGGTGCGCTTGTTGGCCGACGAACCCACTCAGCACTGACACCACGGTGCCGTCAAATCGCCGTTCCCCGTCCCCGTCGCGCCGGTAGCGTCATCGGCGTGTTGCAGATGATCGACGTACCGCGCACCCCCACCACGCCGCGCGAGAGTCGCCCGAGCGGACTGACCAATCGCATGGCCTCGGCCAGACCCGGCGCCTCGCGTTCGATCACGGCCCGGGTGCCCTCGGGCGTCTGGTCGCGCGGGGCGAAGCCCGTGCCTCCCGTGGTGACGACGAGTCCGTCGAATCCCTCGCACATCCGCACCAGCGCGTCGGCGACGTTGTCGGCGCCGTCGGCCGTGAGGCCCCGCTCGACGACGGAAAATCCGTGACGCTCGAGACAGGCCGCGAGTTCGGCGCCCGAGGTGTCCTCGCGCGTGCCGTGAACGACACCGTCGCTCACGGTCAGCACCATGGCCCGCAACCCGCTCATGACGCCCGACGGTAACGGATGACGACCATGCCGTCGGTGTCGGCGTGGTGGGGCAGCACACGGTGACCGTGATCGAACGAGCGCCAATCGGGGCCGAGTGCGGGAAGCAGTTCGTCTCCCTCGCGGTCGACGACGTCGAACCCATCGGGGATCGGGTGCCGAACCGATTCGGCCGCCGTGATGGTGCACACGCTGTACACCAGCACTCCCCCGGGTCGCACCAGTTCGGAACAGGCGGCCAGCATGTTCCGTTGGATCGTCACGAGGTCGTCGGTGTCGGACTCGGTGATTCGCCAACGCGCATCGGCTCGACGTCGCAGGGCTCCGAGACCCGAACACGGCGCGTCCACCAGCACCCGATCGAACGATCGCGGGGCGAAGGCGGGATTCGTCGCATCGGCCACCACCACGGGCAGTCGATAACCGAGGCGCTCGGCGTTCTTGACCACCAACCCGGCCCGCGACGGTTGCCGATCGGCCCCGACGACCCGAGCCCCGGTCGCGACCAACGCGGTCGCCTTGCCCCCGGGACCCGCACAGGCGTCGAGCACGATCTCACCCGGTCGGGCACCGACCGCGGCGGCGACCCACTGCGACGATTCGTCCTGCACGTAGCCGTCGAGGCGGGTGGTGACCGACGCTGCCTTGTTCATGCGCTCCAACGCGGCGACGGCTTCGTCACCGCACTCGCGTTCGAACACCGCGGCGATCCAGTCGGGATAACTCAAACGAACCGCTTCGCTCCCCCACACCATCTCTTTGTCGGACACCTTGCGCAGGACCGCGTTCACGAATCCCGAGGTCTTGCGCGAGGCCAAATCGACGGTGGCCGACACCGCGGCGTGCGGGGCGACCCCGGCGAAGTGCAACTGGTACGCCCCCAGTCGCAGCAACGTCCGGGTGGCGTCGTCGGGTTCGCTCATGACGAAACGGTCGACGAGGGCGTCACACGCCCGACGCATGCGCGTGGTGCCGTAGACGAGTTCGGTGACGAAACGTCGGTCGGCGTCGGACAATGCCGAGCGCGACAACATCGCGGGCAACACCAGGTTCGCGAAGGCACCCTCGTGGTCGATGCGTCGGAGCGCCTCGAAGGCGACCGAACGCGCGGTCTCACCCGCCACCGAGCACCTCGTCGGACCCGGGCTTGGCTCCGTTGGCCCAGGCCGACGCGTTCATGCGCGCCTTGTTCTCGGGCTGCACCTCGATCAACCGGATCGCTCCGATCCCCGCACCGATCTCGATCGAGTCACGCGCGACCCGCACCGACCCCGGTCCGCGGTGAGTGGACTCCGTGTCGATCACCTCGGCCCGGTGCACCTTCAGGCGACCACCACGGTGGGTGGTGAACGCGCCTCCGAGTCGTACCAGCCGTGAGATCTCCTCGGCCGAGCGCGACCAGTCGATGCGCAATTCGCCGGGCTCGATCTTGGCCGCGTGAGTGGGTTCACCCTCTTGCGGGACGGGAACGCTCAAACCGTCACGGAGTTGCCGCAACAACAACGTCGTCCCGTCGGCGATGAGTCGCGAACGGATGTCGTCGGCCGTGGTGTCGCGGCCGATCGGCATGCGCGCCGTCGCCAGCACTCCCCCGGTGTCGAGACCCTCCTCCACCTGCATGATGCACACGCCGGTCTCGGAGTCGCCGGCCAGCAAGGCCCGTTCGATCGGCGCCGCACCGCGCCAACGCGGAAGCAGCGACACATGGATGTTCACCATGGGCAACTCGCGCAACACGTGCGGTTTGACGAGGGCCCCGTACGCGACCACCACCCCCAGATCGACGGGAGCACGACGGTGGAGGTCGAGCAACTCCTCGACCGAATGACCGACGGGGATTCCGAGTCGCCGGGCACACTCCTTCACGGGACTGGGCGACAACTCGGAACCGCGACCACGACGCTTGTCGGCTCGGGTGACGACGTGGGCGACGTCGACACCGTCGTGTACCAAAGCCTCGAGCACCGGGACCGCCAGCGCCGGAGTACCGAGGAACGCGACACGGCGAACCGGCCCGACGGGCAAGGTGGCCAGTGCGGTCATTCGGCCTTCAGGCGCTTGGGCGCCGCGAGGCCGGTGGCCTGTTCGGTGAGCTTCTTGTACTCGGCGATGGCGGCCTTGCGTTGTTCGGGCTGCATGCGATCGAACATGAGCACGCCGTTGAGGTGGTCGAGTTCGTGCTGGAAGAGGCGGGCCTCGAGTTCGTCGGCCTCGAGCGCGACCTCGTTGCCGTCCATGTCGATGCCCTTCATGAGGACCGTCTTGGGTCGGGTCATCTCGACGTACAAGCCGGGGATGCTGAGGCACCCCTCGTCGTAGACCCACTCACCGTCGGACTCGACGATGACGGGGTTCAAGATCACCAGGGGCTCGTCGTCCATGTCCCAGACGAAGATCTGCCGCTGGATGCCCACCTGCGGGGCCGCCAGACCGATACCCGAGTCGCTGTCGTACAGCGTGTCGAACATCTCTTCGACGATCCGGGCGATCTTTCCGTCGATGTCGGTCACCGGAAGGGCCGGGGAGGCCAACACGGGATCGCCGAATGTCCGGATCTGGTACGTCATGCGTGACAGGCTACCGAGGTCATGGCAAGCGACCCCGACCAGCGCTCCGCGCATTATTTCGACGACGAACCCGAAGTGGCGTCGGCGCGCAAGCGCATCGAGGTCACTCTTCCCGACGGTTCGTTCACGATGGAGACCGACACCGGCGTCTTCTCGCACGGACGCGTCGACGTCGGCACGAAGTTCCTTTTACTCGAGGCTCCCGAGTTGCCCGAACGAGGAGACCTGCTCGACCTCGGCTGCGGCTCGGGGCCAATCGCACTCACGATGGCCCGTCGCCGACCCGATTGTCGCGTGTGGGCGGTCGACGTGAACGCCCGCGCCCGCCGCCTGACGCACGACAACGCCGTCGCCCTCGGCTTGTCCAACGTGACCGTGGCGTCGCCCGACGAGGTGCCCGCCGACGTTTCGTTCGTCGCGATGTGGAGCAACCCGCCCATCAAGGTGGGCAAGAGCGAACTTCACGACATGATGCGCCGATGGTTGCCTCGCCTCACCCCCGACGGTGTCGCGATTCTGGTGGTCAACAAGAACCTGGGCAGCGACTCGTTGCAGAAGTGGTTGACCGAGCAGGGCCACCCGACGTCACGGCTCGCGTCACGACAGGGTTACCGCTTGTTGCGCGTCGGCTAGATGCGCGCGGGGTCGACCTCGATGCGCAACTTCGAATTGACGGGACGCTTGGTCGCCTCGAGGGCATCGGCCAGGATCGTCGCATCCGACGCACGCACCAACCAACGATCGCGTTGAGGAACCGTCGCGACCCCCGCTGCCCGTCCGAGGGCCGCGACGAACTCGAAGCAGCGGCGGCCCGCGACGTGGTGGCGGTGG
>JBJTFY010000337.1:0-2032 GCA_046093625.1 Actinomycetota bacterium | reverse complement strand
GGCGTTGGCGATGATGAACGGAGGTTCGAGGTCGAAGAGTTCGAGCCACTCGGCGCGCCGCGCGGTGAGGATGCGGTCGAAGGACGCCGGATCGGCCACGTACGCGTCGAGTTCCTCGTCGAGCAACTGGAAGACGAGTTCGTCGTGTCCGTGACGGCGACCGAGCTCACGGAACGCCACCCGCGCCTCGTGCAGCACGCGGACGATGGTCGTTTTGGTTCGTTCGCGGTGCGCCATCATCTTTCCGGCCCCGAGGCCGAGGTCGAGCAAGGGCGCGACCTCGGCGTTGTCGGCGAGTGCCGCCCGTGCCTTGGCCACCAGCCGATCGCGTTCGGCGGCTTTGAGCGCGTGGCGCCGGCGCGGCGACTCGTCCTCCGTCTGCAAGCGCACGCGGTCGAGTGCGGCCAACAAGAGTCGAGGGTGGGTCTCCCAGGTGGGTGACCGCAAGTCCCACTCGTCCGGACCACGGCTGCCGAACTCGAAGACGAACGCGTCCCACGCCGCGCGGAATCGGGGCGACGCGTCGGTGAGCACGGAAAGGTCGTCGAGTCCGGCGTCGAACGCCTTCATCAGGGCGGTCTCATCGCGAACCATGCGCGAGAGGTCCCACAATGCGTAGTTGGCGTCCGCCGAGTCGACGTCACCGATGCTCGAGAGCAACGACATGGCCAGGTTGGGCTCGTCGATCGTCGCGCCCACCACGCCGAGCAAACCCGGCGCGACGGCGGCGCTGCTGCCCGAGACCACGTGCTGTGAGAAGAGGTGTGCGAGGCGCGACTGCACCACGCGTGCCCGATCGACCAGTTGACGATCGGTGAGTCGGGCCAGGTCTCCGCGGGACTCGCGCAAGGCGGCCGCATCGGCTTTGTCGTGGTCGAGCTCCGGCCAGGCCACGCCGCTCATCACCCATGCCGTGTGCGCGTCGATGCCGGCGGTGAGGTGCGGCTTGTCGTCGTCGGGGTGGGCAACGTAGGGAGGTACGTCGGGGTGGTCGCCGAAGAATGCTTGGTCGAGAGCGGCGACGGTGGCCGCAGGATTGCGCACCCCTTGCATGCGAATGGCCGAGAGATTGATGTAGAAGTAGCCGCCGAAACAAGCCACGCTCTCGGGGTGCTCGGGGTCGAAGTCGGCGTCCTCGTAGGCACCGATGCGAATCAGCCCGTTCTTGTATCCGGCGACGATGCCACCATCCCAACCGAAGGACCAGCCGAGCGGGCTCACCGGATCGGCGAGCACCTCGCCCGCGTTCGCCCGGGTGTAGTGCGGGAATCGTTGGCTGGTCGGCCAGTCGGTGATCCAGGTGTCGCGCACGTCGTCCCCCGCGGCCGGTCTCAGAGGTTGGCCACGAACCAACTATAGGTCGCGACCGAGACCGCGCTCGTGGCGAGCAACGGCACCAGCATCCGCCGCCGGGTGATGACGAGCATCAGCACCGCCACCACGAAGACGTCGGCGAACATGCGCAGACTGCGGATGGTCCAGACACCGTCGAGGACGTCGAGCGAGAGACAGGCGAGGGCCAAACCGACGTACACCGTGCGCACGAACGGGTGGACCGTGCGGTCCCGAACGACGGTCGCCCCGTACGCGAGCACCCCCAGGAGCACCACGACCTCGGCCACGTGCACCGCGCCGCGAGCCGACCAATCGGAGAACACCTCGTCGAGTTGCCGCAACAACGGCCAACCGGGGACGTTGAAGGTGCTGTGGCGGAACGGGGCGGTGATAGGGAATCGCCCCGTGCCGTTGCGCACCACCAATTGCCACACCCCGAACACGATGGGGGGCAACGTCCAGGTGAGATCGACCGTGGAGGGCCGAGCGCGACGACGGGTGAGGTCTGCGATCCTCCAGACGGCCAGAGCCGGTACGACGAACATCGCCGACTCGCGTGTGAGCACGACGACGCTCAACGCCAAGGAGGCGAGCACCCACCGTTGCCGCATCGCGGCGACGACCGCCAGCAACAGGAATGCGACCTCGGTGATCTCGGTGAGATCCTTGGCGATGGTGAAGGCGAATCCGTAGTAGG
>JBJTFY010000336.1:0-3009 GCA_046093625.1 Actinomycetota bacterium | reverse complement strand
GATCTCGTCGACGAGGCCGGTGTCGCCGAGGTCTTCGACGAGGTGATGACCCGGTCGGCCGGGTTGTACGACGCCTTGAAGCCCGAGTTCCCACAACAAGCGGCCTACGCGGTGTCGATGGCCTACCGGGTGCGCTACGTGATGCAGTTCAACGCCCGCGAGGCCATGCACATGCTCGAACTGCGCTCGTCGCCCCAGGGACATCCGGCCTATCGCCGGGTGGCCCTCGAGATGCACCGGCTGATCGCCGAGCAAGCCGGACACCGGGCGATCGCCGAGGCGATGACGCACCTCACGGTGGAGGCCCCCGAATTGGAACGGTTGGCCGCCGAGCGACGCGCCGAGGCCAAGCGGGAGGGGCGCTGACCACCCGCCGGTGACTGCGGTCACGGGGGTATCCATGAGGGTGGGGCGAATCTGTGTCTATTATCCGCGCGCAACCCCAGCGGGGCGCACGACGTGAGGAAGGTCATGGCAGGTAACGACGACGAGATCCTGGATCCCGACGAGATCGATTCGGACGCGTTCCTCGAGGAGGGCGAGGACGACGAGGACCCCGAAGAACTTCTCGACGACGACATCGAGGGCGATCTCGGTCTCGACGACGGCGAGGGTGAGGTCGCCCTGATCGACGAGGAGGCCGACGGGGACGAGGCCCCGGTCGTGGTCGCCAAGAAGAAGGCCAAGAAGGCCAAGAAGGACGCCGTCGAGGACGACGATGACGACGAGGACGAAGTACTGGTCGGCGAAGACGACGTCGAGGCCGACCTCGGCGTGATCCTCGACGCGCGCATCAAGGGCCGCAGCGAGGAAGAGGACGAAGAAGCCGAGGAGGAAGAGGAGGAGGAGCCGCCGTCGGCGGCCGATCCCGAATCGGGAATCCAACCACGGCGCGCCGACGAGCGCATGTGCAACCAGTGTTTCCTCCTGGTGCGAAAGGGTGCTCCGAATTGCCCGGTGGGCGACGACACCTGCCCGTTGTTCGGTTGAGACGATGAGCGTCGAGCCCGTCGTGCGTGACGCGGAGGCGCTCGATGCCGACGCGGTGATCGCTCTCGATGCGTCGATGCGGAGCGCGGTCTCCGATCAACGCGGGGGAGCGGCGTGGCTCCACGAGAATCCGCCGCTGGCGGACGACCCGACCTTCGTCGGGCGTTGCCGTGTCGGTGTCATCGACGACGTGATCGTGGGATTCGTCGTGTGGCGGGTGCGTCCCGAGCGCGGGGGAGTCATCGAGGTGCAACGGGTGCACGTGGCCCCGCAAGCCCGGGAGCTCGGATTCGGGGACGCCCTGCTGGCTGCGGTCATCGCGACCGGTCGGGAACTCGGATGCGCCCACGTCGAGGGCCACGCGTTGCCGGGAGACCGCGAAACCAAGAACCTCTACGAGCGCGCCGGCATCACCGCGCGCCGCATCACCCTCGCGCGTTCGCTCAGCGACTGAAAGTCACTTGCCCGTCCAGTTCGGCGGACGCTTTTCGATGAAGGCGGTGAGTCCTTCCTTGGTGTCCTCGGAGGCCATCACGCCGGCGAACAAGGTGTTGGTGAGCTTCTTCAGGTTCTCGTCGGTCTCGTAGGCGGCCGCCAGCACGACCTGACGGCTCGCGTAGACCGCCAAGGGGGCGCTGGCGGTGATCTGTCCGGCGAGACGACGTGCCTCGGCCAAGGCCTGGCCGGGCTCGACGAGACGGGAGATGAGGCCGAGGTGGTACGCCCGTTCGGCCGGGATCGGTTCACCGGTGAGGATCGCCTCCATGGCGGCGGCCTGACCAATCGCACGCGGCAGACGGAAGAGTCCACCGGCGCCGGCGATGAGGTTGCGCTTGACCTCGGCCAGTCCGAAGGCCGAACGCGTGGTGGCGATCACCAGATCGGCAGCCAGAACGATCTCGCAGCCACCGGCGGTGGCCAAGCCGTCGACGGCCACGATGATGGGCTTGCGTCGCTCGCGGTACACGAAGCCGGCGAAGCCGCCCCGCTTGGTGTTGAGGTCGCCCGCTTGACCGGAGTTGATGGCCTTGAGATCGGCACCGGCACAGAACACCGGCTTGTCCTGGCCCTCGGTGTTGGCCGTCAGGATGCCGACCCACACGGAGTCGTCGGCCTCGAGTTGGTCGATGGCCGCTTCGACGCCGCGCGCCACGTCGCCGTTGACCGCGTTGCGGGCCTCGGGACGGTTCAGGGTGATGAGGCCGATGCGGCCCTCGGACGAGTAGGTGACGATGTCGCTCATGACGGCGACCGTAGTTGCCCGATGGGCGACGGCGACAACCTGGGTCAGGCGTCGGGAGTCGTTTCCGCGACGTCGTCGCTCGGCGCGACATCCGGGCTCGGCGCAACCTCCGGGCTCGGCACGTCCTCCGGACTCGGCGCGACCGGGCTCGCGGTGGGAGGCGCCGGCGGACGTGGCGGGAGCTTCTTGGCCGGACGGGTGGGACGCAGGGGTTTGGGAGCGTGTCCCGTGCCGGCGGCCACGCCGAAGGCGCTGGCGATCTGGGGCAGCAAGGTGGCGAGACGTTCGACCGTCTTGGTCACCTCGGCCGTGGGCGCCTCGGGCGTGGAGGTGATGGTGATCTGGGCCCGCACCGGGGTGAACGCCGCCGCTTCGAGCACGGCGACCCAACGGTCGGCCAGGGCATCGGAGACGAGACTCGCCGAAGCGGCCTCGGCCAGACGACGCCCCAGATCGGCGGGAAAGATCGCGCCGGCTTTGGGTGGCTGACCGGCGAGTTTGAGCGCGCGCACGACGCGACCGACGCCGAGGTTGGCCTCGATGTCGCTCAACCAGTTCTGGTACTCCTCCTCGGTGCGCGCAACGAGTCCGGCCTTGAGCTCGGTGATCAATTCGCGACAACCCTCGGCTCGTTCGCTGCCCGCGTCGTTGGCCGCGGCCACGACGCTGCGCAGGTCGCGCAGATCGAGTTGGGCCAGATCGCGCTTGGCGGCCTCGGCACGGTCGAGCCAGTCAGCGACCCGCAGTCGGGGCAGGAGGTTCTCGGCCATCTGCAC
>JBJTFY010000335.1:0-21419 GCA_046093625.1 Actinomycetota bacterium | reverse complement strand
CACTTCTTGTGCGAGTTCCAGTTCAATTGGAAGATGCCGAGACAACACGAGTTCTGGCTCAGGTTGTTCCAGTTGCTCTCTCGTTGCACCACGAAGAATGCGTCCGCCTCGAGTTCGTCGGGCCACGCGTCGCGGACGATCTGTTCGAGCTCGGCTCGCGAGTACTGACGAGTCGTGACCTTCGCCGACGAGGCACCGGGTGCGGTGGTCGCCGGAGCGACGCCGATCGACGCACCAACCGGAAGGCAGATCACCTGTCCGGGCAACAGGGTCGAGCGCAGGTTCTTGCCGTTGGCGATGGCCAGCTCGGTTGACTTCACGCCCGCCTTGGTGGCGATCCGGCTCCACGAGTCACCCGCTTGCACGGTGTACTTGTCACCGCACAACGACGTGGCGGTGGTCGGCGGTGCATCGGCGGTGGGGACCACCGCCCCCGGCGGCAGGCAGATCTCGTCGCCCACCATCAACGCGGCACGAATGGTGGTGTTGTTGGTGCCGGCGATCGTGCTCGCTTTCACGCCGGTCTTGGCCTCGAGCCCGTACCACGAGTCGCCGGCTTGAACCACGTACTTCGTCGCGCACACCACCACCGCAGCGGCGGTCGTCGGAGCAGCGGTCGTCGGGGCAGCCGTCGTCGGAGCGGCCGTCGTCGGAGCGGTGATCGTCTGCGCTTGGATCACCACCACCGTGGTGGTCGCGGCCACGGGTTGGGTGTCGGCCGCGGCGTCGAACTCGACGAGGGCCGCGGCACCGCCCGATTCCGACGTCGACACCGGAGTGCGGTCTCCGCGCGCCGCCCACACCAAGGGCGCCACGACGGCTCCCGCGAGCACCATCGCCCCCAAACGTCGGGCCATGAGGTTGCGCGTAGGGGCGATTCCCGACGGACCTCGACGAGGACCCCGGTTCGGACCGCCACGACCAGTGGGGAACTGGTTCGGCCACGAGGAGCTGTTGTAGGTGCTCATGTCGTCTCACGTTGCGACCCTGCGGCCGGCAATGCCCGACCAAGTGTGGTCGTCGACATGGACGTTCACAACAGCGCCCCGGTGAACGTTGGGCGAAACGACGACGTTGTCCACAGGGACCGGTGACGAACCACCAGCACACAACGACGCCGCGCTCTTCATCCACAGATTTCGCGCCGACAGGCGCAACGGGACGAAGTAGTGACCTCGACTGGCGGAGAGGGTGGGATTTGAACCCACGGACCGCTTTTAGGCGGTCAACGTCTTAGCAGGACGTCCCGTTCGACCGTACTCCGGCACCTCTCCAATGGAGGGCGAGTGTACAGGCGCTCGGGTCACTGCGCTCCGTTGACCACAGCCCCCTCATGACGCTGCAGCAACTCGACGGAGTACCCGTCGGGGTCGAGGATGAAAGCCACCGTCACCGGCCAGCGGTCGAGTCGCGCCGGGGCCATGGTCGAAGTGAAACCGGCCGCCACCGCGCGGTCGTGAACGTCCTGGCAGTCGTCGACGTTCATGTAGATCTTCCAGAGCGCGGTGCCGTGCTCGATGGCGCCCCGACGCTCGAGATGCTGGGCCAACTGCAGGCGACCCCCGCCCACGTCGGCGGCGAGCACGATCTCGTCGACTCCCGGGATCTGGGTTCGCGACTGAACCTTCAGGCCGATGATCTCCGTGTAGAACCACTCGGACCGCGCGATGTCGGTGACGTTGATGCAGTACTGCCCGACGGTTGTTGCCATGTCTCCCCCTCTGTCGTTGCTTGCCTGTCTCGTGCTGGCGGAACGGGAGGGATTCGAACCCCCGGGCCTTGTGAGCCGGCCGCTTTCAAGGCGGCTGCATTTGTCCGCTCTGCCACCGTTCCGTCCCCGAGGTTAGCGAGCGCTGGTCGGCCCTCGTCAGGTGGCGATTCGGACGCCGAACAACCGCTCGAACTCGGCCATGTACTCGGCGTCGCTCTCGATGGCTCCGAGCGCCACCCACTCGTCGTCACTCACGAGGGGCGGTTGCCCAACAACTCGGGACCACCCCACGACACCGGGTAACGCAAGCGCGGATCGTCGGTGCGTATCGCGTGCAGCACGACCGCCCCCACCTCGAACGGGTCGGTCGCTTGCGCCATGCCGGCGGCGTAGAACTGGAACATGCGTCGATAGTGGGCGTCGTACGCACCGCTCGAATTCGGTGCGTCGATGTTCTTGGCGAAGATCGCCGACTTCGTGATGCCGGGCTCCACCATCGCCACGCGAATGCCGAACGGCGCGACCTCCTGCGCCAGACCCTCCGACATGGCCTCGAGTGCCCACTTGGACGCCACGTACGGCGCTTGAGCCAACGCCGCGAAACGTCCGACCACCGACGAGATGTTGACGATCGTCCCGGAGCGCCGCTCGCGCATGTGCGGCAGCACCGCTTGGGCGCAACGCACGGGACCGTAGAGGTTGACGTTCATCACCTCGTGATACAGCGACGGTGGGCACTCCTCGACCACCGCGTTGCCACCCACCCCGGCGTTGTTCACCAGCACATCCACGCGGCCGGCACGCTCGAACACCTCGGCGACACCGCGCGCGACGCTGGCGTCGTCGGCCACGTCCATCTCGACCCACTCGAGGCTCACGCCGGCGTCGGCTGCCATCGAGTCGGCTTTCTTCGCCTTGTCGAGCCCGCGGGCCGACCCGAACACCCGGAATCCGTTCTGTGCCAGGTGAATCGCGGTGGCCCGACCGATTCCGGAGTTCGCCCCGGTCACCAACGCCACCTCGTCATGGGCTCCACGGCCACGATCGTCAGGAGTAGTCATGACCGCACACTAGGCGCGGTGATCGATCACCGAATCGAGTCGCGCAGCTTTTCGACCCAGTCGTCGGCCTGTTGCCAACGAACGTCGGCGTGCTCGCGCGCGCTGTGCGCCTGGACACCGGCGGCCGGATACGACCCGAGGAACTTGACCCCGCCCTGTTTGGCGTGAAGTGCCCGGAGCGCGTCGGCCACGAGTTCGTCGGCGATGTGCCCGTCGAGATACATGACGAAGCAATAGTCCCCGAGACCGCCGTCCTTGGTCGGGCGCGACAGGAGATTGGTGATGTTGACTCGGCGGGCCGCGAACTCCTGGAGGATCGAGATGAGGCTGCCCGGTTCGTCGGCGCGTTGGTACACGACGATGCCGGTCACGTCGTGGCCGGTGGGCGCGGGAACCCCCGACTTGCCGATCACCACGAAGCGCGTCTGGTTGCCGGCGTGATCCTCGATGTTCGATGCGATCACTTCCAGCCCGTACAGCGCCGCGGCATTCGACGGGGCGATGGCGGCGACTCCGACCATCTTCTCGTGACCCACCGAACGCGCCGCCTCGGCCGTGCTGTTCGCGGCGCGCACCTCGGCGAGTGGAAGGTTCTCGCGCAAGTACCGATGGCACTGTGCCGTCGCCACCGGGATCGACATCACCGTCGTGACGTCACGCAATGTCGTGCCCGGCAAGGCGAGCAGACAGTGCTCGATGTTCATGACGATCTCGCGTTGGATCAGCAGGTCGTAATCGAACGAGAGCGCGTCCTGGGTGAAGTTCACCGTGCCCTCGATCGAGTTCTCGATGGGCACCACGCCCAAATCGACGTCACCGATGGTGATGGCGTCCAACACGTCGGGAACGGTTCGGAACGCCACCAATTCCCCCGCACCCAGATCGGCCTGCGAACGCACCGCCTGCTCGGTGAAAGTGCCGAACGGCCCGAAGAAGCCCACTCTGCCGACGGGCACCGAGGTCGAGGCTGGGTTTCGCGAGACGTTCACGTCCGCCAAGGCTAGGGGTGCGCGCGACAAGTGGCAGGATGAATATGTGGACCAAGAGCTCCTGCGCAACCTCCTCGACGCGGTCTCGTCCCAGCGCCTGTCGCCCGACGAGGCCGTCGAGCAACTGAAGCGACTGCCCTTCCGGCAGGTCGACGACACCCTCGTCGACCACCATCGGCATCTGCGACAAGGTGCCCCGGAGGCGGTGTACGGACCGGGCAAGAGCCCCGAACAGTGCGTCGCGATCGTCGCAGAGTTGCTCGACCACGGCAGCGGGGCCGTGCTCGTCACCCGCACGAACGACGACCAACGCAAGGCCCTCGAGGCCGCGCATGGTGAAACCCTCACGGCCAACGGATCGATGTTGTGGCGCGCTCCCACGCCCGTCCCGCACGGACGCATCGTGGTGGTCTCGGCCGGCACCGCCGACGTGCCGGTGGTCGACGAATGTCTGCTCGCGCTGCGCGCCCACGGGATCGCCGCCGACCGCATCACCGACGTCGGGGTCGCCGGTTTGCATCGACTCCTCGATCGGGTGGACGACATCATGGACGCCGACGTGATCGTCGTGGTGGCCGGTATGGAAGGGGCCCTCGCCAGTGTCATCGGTGGACTGAGTGGCAAACCGGTGATCGCCGTGCCCACTTCCGTCGGTTACGGATCGGGCCTCGACGGAGTGACCGCGTTGCTCGCCATGCACGCCACCTGTGCCAGCGGAGTCACCGTGGTCGGCATCGACAACGGCTACGGCGCCGCGTGCGCCGTGGCGCGCATCGTGCGGAGTCGCACCCCATGAGCCGCGTCGCTTGGTTCAATTGCGCGGCCGGCACCGCCGGCGATATGACCATGGCGGCGCTCGTCGATGCCGGGGCCGATCAGGTGCGGGTCGGTGAGATTCTGGCGGCACTCGACGTTCACGATTACGCGCTGACGTTCGAACGCACGCAACGTTGCGGGGTGGGCGCCGTGCGCGCGCTCGTCGCGGTGCACGAACACGACGACGATCACGGACATCACCGCTCGTGGCGTTCGATCGACTCGCTTCTGAACGCCGCCGACCTCCCGGATCGGGTGCGCGCGCGGGCCCGCGCGGTGTTCGCGACACTCGCCGAGGTGGAGGCCGCCATTCACGGTGTGCCGGTCGACGACGTGGAGTTCCACGAGGTGGGTTCGACCGACGCCATCGTCGACATCGTCGGCGCGTGTGCGGCCCTCGAGTCGTTGGGCCTCGATCGCATCGTGGCCGGACCCATTGCAATGGGCCACGGATCGGTCGAGTCCGCCCACGGAACCTTGCCGAATCCGGCCCCGGCCGTGCTCGCCTTGTGCGCTCGGCGATCGGTGCCCACCGTCGGCCTCGACGACCACCGCGAACTCTCCACTCCCACCGGCGTCGCCTTTCTGGTGGCGCTGGCCGACGAGTTCGCACCCCTGCCTGCACTACGCGTCGAGTCCGTCGGCTACGGAGCGGGGGCCCGCGACCTTCCCACCCGGGCCAACGTCGTGCAGGTGGTCGTGGGGCAGTCGATCGAATCCTCCATCGACGACACCGGCCAAGCCGTGCGACTGCTCGAGGTGAACGTCGACGACGTCACCGGCGAAGTACTGGCCCACACGGTGTCGTCCCTGCTCGCCGCCGGGGCGCACGACGCATGGATCACCCCCATCATCATGAAGAAAGGTCGACCGGCCCACACCGTGCACGCTCTCTGCGACGAGAGTCGGGCCTCGGAGTTGGCGGCGCTCCTGGTGCGCGAAACCGGATCACTCGGTGTTCGCGCGTCGTCGATGCGCCGGTGGCCGCACGCGCGACGCGAAACGACGGTGGAGGTCGATGGGCACACGATCCGCGTGAAGATCGCCGATCATCGGATCAAGGTGGAATTCGACGACGCTGCTCGCGCCGCCGACGCCCTCGGTCTGCCGGTGCGCGAGGTGTTGCGCCGCGCCGAGGAATCGGCCCGCTGAACCTCAGTCGGCCAGAGCGTTGGTGACGATCTCGTTCAGGGCGTCGATCTCGAGTTCACCCGACGCGCGAACCTTCACGGTCCCGTCGGCCCCCACGATCGCGAAGAACGGATAGCCGCTGACGCCGTAGGCCGCCGCCGCGTCCTGAGCCGCGGAGTCCGCCATCACGGGCCAGGGCCACTGCTTGGTCACCACCCACTGCGACGGGGGGTAGTTCGGTCGGTCGGATGCCACGCCGGTGGACACCCCGATCACCTGCAGGTCGGCGGGAACCGCGCCCGACTGCTTCCACTCGATCAGTCGAGGGATCTCGGCGTTGCAGTGCGGGCACCAGTGGGCGAGGAACACCACCATGTACGGTCCGCCCTCCCCGGGTACGACGCTCACCGGCGAACCGTCGAAGTTCGCTCCCACCAACGACGGCGCCGGTGCACCGATCGAAGTGTCCGCACCCGAATCCGACAATGGATCGAGGGTCTGACCCTCGACCGTCACCGGGCGATTCTGCTCCACCTCACCGGACAAGGGAACGGACCCCGACGAGTCGGAGGAGCCGGGCGTGTCCGACGAACCGGCCAGCACCGCGATGATCAACGCGACGGCGATGGCCCCGATCACGGCGAGGGGCACCCACCGACTACTCGCACCGCGAGTGCTCTTCTTCGTGTTCACGATGTCTCGTTCCTCTCTGACGAATCGGGCCGGCTTTCCGACGAACCACGTGGCGTCACGAACAAGAGTGTCAGAATCGCGACGAAGCCGCACAGCGCCATGCCGGCCAACGTCATGAAACCCATGCGTCGGAACCAGACGTCGGTACACGAGGGCCCGACGGCGCAGGCTCCGTCACCCCACGACGGACGCCACTCGATGACGTAGTGGTAACCCGACACCAAGATCCCCGCCACCAGCAAGGGCAGTGCGTACCACCGGACCGCACGATCGCGACGAATCGCCGCCACCAGCAGGATGCCGGCCAACGGATACATGCAGATCCGCTGGAACCAACACAGACGACACGGCACGTAATCGACGACCTCGCTGAAATACAGGCTGCCCGCGGTGGCCACGGCGGACACCGACCAGGCGAGCCACAACGCGAACTCGTGCACCGCGACCGCGGCGCCGGCGAACGACCTCGTGCGCGAGGCCACGAGGTGAGCGATCGCTCCGACCAGAGCGACCATCGCCAGGAGGGACGTGAAGAGCTCCACGATTCTTACGTCCATCTTTCTCAGTATGCCCCTTCGACCAGCAATGATGTAGTCCTTGGACGAATTGGAGCCGAAAGTCCCGACCGTTCCGGTGGTGGTGTCCGCCCACGAGGCGCTCGCACTGTCGACGTCTGCGAACGTGGTGTTCGCCGACGTCCGTTGGTACCTCGACGGCCGTGACGCGCGCGCGGCCCACGTCGACGGACGCATACCGGGATCGGTTTTCGTCGACGTCGCTCGCGATCTCGCTCGTCCCGCGCAGTCCCCGAGCGAGGGTCGTCATCCGTTTCCCTCACCCGCGGCGTTCGCCAAACACATGGGACGGCTGGGTATCGGCAACGACACCCATGTGATCGCCTTCTACGACACCGGCGGTATGACCGCGGCGCGACTGGTGGTGATGTTGCGCATGATCGGACGCCGGGCCTCGTTGCTCGACGGGGGCATCGAGGCGTGGACTCTCGCGAGTGGCGTCGCGCTCGAGACCGGGCCGGTGCGAACGCCGCGTGGTGCGCGATTCGATCCCGTCGACTGGCCGGCCGATCGACTGGTCGACACCGACGACGTGCGACGCATCGTCGACGAACGTTCGGCGGTGTTGCTCGATGCCCGCGCACCCGAGCGCTTCACCGGCGCGGCCGGTGCATCGGCGGTCGATCCTCGCGCCGGGCACGTTCCGACGGCGGTGAACGCACCGTGGACGGCGAACTTGACCGATGGCCGCATGCGCGAACCCGATGACTTGCGCGCTCACTTCCTGCGCCTCGGCGTGCGCACCGGCGACGATGTTGTCGCGTATTGCGGGTCGGGGGTCTCGGCGTGCCTCGACGTCGTCGCACTCGAACACGCGGGTCTCGTCCCACCCCGGCTCTTCGTCGCATCGTGGTCGGGATGGGCCAGCGACGAAACGAACCCGATCGAGACCGGCGAGGCGAACCTCCCCGCCGCGATCGACGGTCCGCCGGTCGAGGATCGATCGCCCCTCGACGCCGTTCGGGCGTTGCGCCACGCGCGTCAGAAGAACCGCCTGGCCGAACTGGAATGGTTCGAGGCTCTGTATCGCGTCTACCTCGCGGCGTTCATCTTCGGTGGCGGCATTCTGTTCGTCTCGGGGCTGGTGCCCGACGAGCCGGTCGCGACGTCGATGGCCACCGACGTTTCACGGTTCGGACCGGGATGGTTGGGTCTGGCTCTCGTTCTCGCCACGGCCATGGGATTGCGATCCGGAGCCCGCGGCGGACCATTGGCCCTCGAGGACGCCGACGTGCGGCACCTGTTGCTGGCGCCCGTGAGTCGACATCGGGTTCTTCTGCGTCCGGCCTTCCAGAAGACGCGCACGATCGTGTTCGCCGGTGCGGCCGCCGGTGCCACCGCGGGTCAGTTGGCCGGTCGGCGCCTACCGGGCACGAGCATGGCCTGGGCCTGGTCGGGTGCGCTGTGGGGCGCCACGGCCGGCGCGATGTTCGTGGCCGCCGCACTCGTGGCGCACGGCGCTCGCTTGCGGGGCTGGATGGCCACCGCGATCGGTGGTGGGTTGCTCGGATGGCAGTTCTGGTCGGCGCTGCCGGGCGCGCGGTTCACGGGGCCCGCCGATCTGAACGGCGGTCTCGCGCTCTGGGGAGAGCGAACGCGGGTCGTCGAGATCGTTCCGACGGTCGTCACACTGCTGTTGCTCGCGATCGGATTCGTCCTGCTCGGACGGCAGTCGCTCGAGGCTCTGGCACGACGGTCGACGTTGGTGACCCAACTGCGCTTCGCCGTGACGCTGCAGGACCTGCGCACCGTGACGCTGTTGCGTCGACAGTTGAGCCACGAGCGCAATCGCTCCCGCGCATGGTTCAAGGTTCCCGGTGGGCATCGATTCTCACCGGAGTGGCGTCGGGGCTGGCACGGCCTGCTGCGCTTCCCACTCAGTCGCATCACGCGCATACTCGTTCTGGCGGTCATCGCCGCGTTGTGTCTCACCGCGGCGTACGAGGGCACGACGGCGGCCGTGATCGGCGGCGGTGTCGCGCTCTTCGTACTCGGTCTCGAACTGAGTGAGCCCTTGGCGCAGGAGATCGACCATGGCGACCGCACCGACGCCTACCCGCGTGAGCGCGGCCGAATGTACGTGGCGTTGTTGACGCCGTCTCTCACCGCCGCGGTGCCGGTGGCCGGGGTGATGACGCTCGTCATGTGGATCGCCGATCGTCACGACCTGTCGGTGGCGGCGATCGTCGCAGTGCCGGCCGTCATCGGCGGCGTGTCGGGGGCGTGCATCAACATCGTCTCGGGGGCACCGGATCAACTGAACACCACGCAACAGCAGAACATGATGCCGCCCGAGGTCGCGGGCACGGCGTCGCTCGTCAAGGCCGTCTGGCCCATCGTCATCGCCACCCTCGGAAGCCTGCCGATGGTTGCCGCCCGCGAGGCGATCGACAACGGACGCGGTGCTCCCGCCGCCGCCACACGCACCGCGATCGCCATCGTGCTGCTCGGTGGCCTCGTGACCGGCTGGATCCGCTTCCGCGACGACATCAAGAACTGGTTCGCCAATGCCGCCGCGGAGAGTCGCGGTCAAAAGAGGAACGGAGCATCGTCATGAGCCGCCACCCCAAGCCACCTTCGCGTCCGACGACGCCGGACTCCGAGTCCGTTCACGCCGAATCCACACCGCGTCGAACGACGGATTCGTCGGCGGCATTGTCGGCGGTTCGTCTCGCCAAGGACTACGGCGACGGCCCGGCTCTGCTCCCCCTCGACGTGAACGTGGCCGCCGGCGAACGCGTGGCCCTCATCGGGCACAACGGTTCGGGCAAGACCACGTTCCTGCGCATGGCCACCGGTCTGCTCGAACCGGCTTCGGGATCGGTCTCCGTCTTCGGTCGGGCGCCGGGCTCGCTCGAGGCCCGACGGCGCCTGAGTTATCTCGCCGACACACCGACCTTCTACGAGGACCTGTCGGTGTGGGAACACCTCGAGTACACGGCTCGACTGCACGCCCGCAGTGACTGGCAACAGCGGGCCGCCGACCTCCTCGGACAACTCGGCATCTACGAACGAGCCGACGATCTACCGACGCGATTCAGCCGCGGTCTCAAACAGAAGGCCGCGATCGCCATCGCCTTCGTGCGCCCCTTCGACGTGATGCTCGTCGACGAACCGTTCGTCGGTCTGGACGCCGAGGGCAAGGAGGCCCTCGTCGATCTGTTCGACGAGGCGTCCGCCGCCGGTGCGGCACTGGTGGTGGCGACCCACGAACTCGGCTTCGTCGGCAAGGCCCGTCGGACGATCGCGCTGCGTGACGGGGCGCTCATCTTCGACGGCCCGTCGTCCGAGGCCCAGGCCCGCGGTTTGGTGTCGGTGGAGGGGTCCGCCGAGACCGACAGCTGAACCGGCTCTACACTCGCACCATGCAGGAATTCTCATCGGTGTCCATCTACGCGAGTGAGCACGCCAAATTGCCGGAGCGACTCGACGCGATGGCTCTCGAAGGTTGGTCGGTCGTCTCCATCGTGTCGACGGGCAGCGAGGTCGTCGCGTACCTGTCGCGAACGAAGGCGTCCAACTCGTCGCCCGTACCGGTCTCGTCGAGCACCACGCCGACACCGGTGCCGGCCTCCGAGCAGAACGGGTGGGCCGCGGTCGGTTCGTCGACCGTGACGTCGACCCCCGTCACGACGTCGGCCACGAGCACGCCGTCGGTACCCGCGGATTGGTACAAGGATCCCGCCGGTCGTTACGAATACCGCTACTGGGACGGATCGAAGTGGACCGCCCACGTGTCGCGTGGTGGCGTCAAGTACAGCGACCCGCCCACACCGTGACTTCGGACCATCTGATCGTTCCCACGTGAATCGGTAGGTTGATCCCGTGCGAGCGACCACGATGCGAGCGACCTCGATCGGGCACGCCGGCATTCTCATCGAGGCGCGTCAGGGGACGATCCTGTGCGACCCGTGGTTCAACCCGGCGTTCTTCGGGTCGTGGTTCGTGTTCCCACGCAACGACCAGCTCCCGCATCCGTTGCGCGACGAGATCTTGCATCCGTCGTACCTGTACGTCTCGCATCTGCACGGCGACCACCTCGACGAGCGGTGGTTGGGTGAGAACATCCCGCGCCACACTCCGGTGCTCCTGCCCGACTTCCCCACGAACGAACTCGAACGGCGGTTGCGGGCGCTCGGTTTCGATCAATTCGTGCGCACCGTCGACGGCGAGGAAATCGATCTCGGTGACGGCCTCACGGTCGCCAAACACGTCGAGACCTCGATCACCGACGGGCCCGGCGGCGACTCGGCTCTCGTGGTGAGCGACGGAGTGCATCGCATCGTCGACCAGAACGACTGCCGACCCCACGACACGATGGCGTTGCGATCGCACGGTCCGATCGACCAACACTGGCTGCAGTTCTCGGGCGCCATCTGGTATCCGATGGTCTACGAGAACACGCCGGAGGAGACCCGTCGACTCGTCGGTCTCAAGGTCGAGTCGCAGTTCTCGCGGGCGTTGAAGTACGTCGAGGCGCTCGATGCCGCGGTCGTCGTTCCATCGGCCGGACCACCGTGCTTTCTCGACCCCGACTTGTTCGGGTTCAACGTCATCGACGGTGACGAGCCGTCGATCTTCCCCGACCAGACCGCGTTTCTCGCCCGACTCGCCGCGGCTGGTCGACGCGGCGCCATGAACGTGCCCGGCACAGTCATCGAGTGTGGCCCGGACCCGACCCCCGTGCACCCGACGTCCGAGACCGAGGTGCGGGCGATCTTCGGCGACAAACGTCGGTACCTCGAGCAGTATCAGGCCGACTACCTCCCGGACCTCGAAGACCTCAAGGACTCGTGGCACCAGCCGGCACCCGACCTCGTCGGACGCTTGCGGGCATGGTGGGAACCGTTGATGACACTCGCTCCCACGGTGTGCGACGCCATCGGCGCCCCGTGTCTCCTGCGCGCCGGCGACACCGACGTGCTCGTCGACTTCCCGGCCCGTCGGGTGAGGGCGTGGGCCGGCGAGGAGCACGGTTTTCGATTCGAGATCGACCGCCGCCTCGTGGAGACCGTCGTCGCCGACAACGCCGTCGACTGGAGCGACAAGTTGTTCCTCTCGTGCCGATTCACGGCCTGGCGCGCCGGTGCGTACAACGAATACCTGTACAACTTCTTCAAGTCTCTGTCGGTCGAGCGGATGCAACGCACCGAAGCCGAGGCCAAACGCAAGATCGCCCCACCGCCGCCGTCGGACGAGATTCGCATCGGGGATCACTTCGTCGAGCGTTACTGTCCCCATCGCCGTGCCGACCTCGCGATTTTCGGAGAGTGCGACGGTACGACCTTGGTGTGCACCCTGCACGGCTGGAAGTTCGACCTCGAGACGGGCGACTGCCTGACCGCCGACGACCGACGACTGCGCGTGCGTCGGGCCGACTCCTAGTCGAGCAGACGCAGTCGGTACGCGAAGCGGTGCGTGCCGGCCGGAATGACGTGTCGCGGGTGCAGGTCGGGGCCGCAACTCGCCGTGCCCACGCCGCGATGCGCGACGTCGATTCGAACCACCACGCCGTCGCGACGAACGAGTTCGCTCACGTCGGCCGCGGCGTACAAATCGTGGTCACCGTGGTGCGTGACCGCCATGTGCAGCCCGACCGGGCGCAACGCCTCGATGCGCAAACGCCGGCCGTCGCGCGTCCGCACGAGCTCCATCCAGCGGCAGTCGGTGCGTAGTCCGAATTCCTGCGGAACGATGTACGGAAGTTCGTCGACCGGTCCGTCCCACACGCCGAGCATCGCCCCACTGTTGCGGTCGGTCATGTTCTCGAGGGGTCCGCGACCGTGATACCGGACGCGGTCGAACCCGGCCGGCAATTCGAACACCACACCGATGCGCGGCAAGTCGGCCAGCGATTCGGGCACGACGACCGTGTGTTCGTGGACCACGGCTCCGTCGGCGTCGATCCACGAATCGTGACGATGATCGACCAACTCCTCGGCGTCACGGGAGTTCACACCCTGGTCGAGCCACCGCCACAGGGCCTGTCCGCCGATCGCCATCGTGGCCGAGAGACCGGGCATCAACTTGAATCCGTCGTTGTCGGTCGCCCCTCGCCACAGGTTCAGCCGTGGTCCTCCGCCGAGCAGGACGTTCAACGCGCGATCATCAGCGGCCGCCGAGCGCCGTGGCAACGGTGACGGTTCGGCCTCCCGCAACACGATCTGGTCCCAAGCCACCAAGTGTCCCGCCGCACACCACGAGGTGGCGCGAGCCGTCCGCCATCGCAGGTTGAGCATCACGTCACCCCGGTGATTCTTGGCTTCGCGCAGGTCGATCGGCGAGTCCACCGTCACCGAGCGCCCGGCGGGCACCTCCGGCGACCATCGGCCCGACTGCACAAGACGCCCGTCGACCGTGAGTTCCCATTCCCCGCGCAACCACGACAGATCGTCGAAGCTGCGGCGATTGGTGACCCGCAGTTTCCAACCCGCACTCTGCACGGCGACGGGTCGGTGCACCCACATCAATTCCTGAACCGCCGGGTGGGGCTCGACATCGGGAGACACGATGCCGTCGGCCACGAAGTTGCCGTCGTTCGGCGCGGCGCCGAACAGTCCGCCGTAAGCGAACCGCTGCAAGCCGTTCGGTGCGGTCTGCAGCAATCCGTGATCCTTCCACTCCCAGATGAACCCACCCTGCAGATTGCGGTGACGGTCGATGACCTCCCAGTAGTCGGCGAGTCCGCCGTTGCTGTTGCCCATCGCGTGGCTGTATTCGCACAGGATCAAGGGGCGCGGCCCCAACTTCTTGTCGGCGTACATCTCGATGGCCGAGGGCGGGGCGTACATCGGGCACACCACGTCGGACACGTTCGTCCCACCGTCGATCCAGCCGGCGTGGAAGACGGCACCTTCGTAGTGCAGCAGGCGGGAGGGGTCGACCCGGCGCGCGAGTGCGGCGCAAGCATCGTGATTCTCGCCGTACCCCGACTCGTTGCCGAGGCTCCACATGATGATGCTCGGATGATTGCGGTCGCGCTCGATCATTCGGGCGAAACGCTCGAGCCAGGTCGAGCGGTAGCGGGCGTCGTGACACAAACTCGTGTTGAAGCCGTGACTCTCGATGTTGGCCTCGTCGATCACGTACAGCCCGTACTCGTCGCAGAGATCGTAGAAGCGATGGTCGTTCGGGTAGTGCGAGGTCCGCACCGCGTTGATGTTGGCGCGCTTCATCGCCACGACGTCCTCACGCATGTCGTCCACGCTGACCGCTTTACCTTTTTCGGGGTGATGGTCGTGGCGGTTGACGCCCATGATCGTGATGGGTCGTCCGTTGACGGTGACCAACCCGTCGATCACCGCCACCCGTCGGAAGCCGACGTTTTGTCGCACGGCGCCGACCACACGGTCGTCCGGGTCGATCAACTCGCACACCACGCGGTACAGGTTCGGCTGCTCGGCCGACCATGGTCGCACCCGCGGCGCGGGGAGTTCGAGGTGGGCGACGTGTCCGGTGAACGCGTACGGCTCGACGTGTCGGTGGGCCACCCGGGCGGTGACCGCCCGGCCGATGCGTCGATCACCGGAGTCGAGCAACGTGGCGCGCACCGACCAGCCCTTGTCGAGCACGACGGACGCATCGGCCACACCGATCGTGACGTCGAGGGCGAGCGATCCCGTGCTCGTCTCGTGGTCCCAGTCGGCTCGCGCATGGAGGCGCTCGATGTCGACCGGTCCGCGCGACTCGATGAACTCTTCGCGATGGAGACCCGCCATCCACCATGGGTCCTGGTCCTCGACGTAGGACTGCGCGCTGTACCGAACCACGACCACGGCGAGGACGTTGGTGCCGGGCCGCAAGAGTTCGGTGACGTCGTACTCGCTCGGCAGGCGGCTGTCGGTGCCGTAACCGGCGAACGCGCCGTTCACGAACACCGCGTGGACGCTCTCCGCACCGCCGATGTGCACGATGGTGCGCCGCTTGCGCCACTCGCGCGGAACCGAGAACGACCGGCGGTACACACCGGTGGGATTGTTCGTGGGCACCCCGGGCGGACGCAGCGGCCACGGCATCTTGACGTTGGTGTAGTGCGGGAGATCGCCCACGTCCTGCAGGGTCCAGTTGCCCGGCACGGCCACCGTGAGGTCCTTCGTCGACGACGTGGTCAACGACGCCGCGGTCACCGCGTCGGGCGAGCCGAAGAGGCGGAACGACCACGACCCTGCGAGATCACGGAACCACGGAGACCCGGAGCGATCGCCCCGGGCCGAGTCGGCGTCGGGGAAGGGGGTCATCACCTGACGCATCGGCAGACGGCCGATCGACACGACCGAGGGGTCGGCCCATGGGCGCGTGGCGGACAGAACCGGGATCATCCCGTCAGCGTGTCACGCCGCGGGGGTGGAGGAATGCACCCAGACCGTCGTTCCGATCGGGGCGAGATCGTCGCGCCAGATCATGTCCATGGCCGCGGTCGACAGGCGCACGCACCCGTGCGACGCCGGGTAGCCGGGCACCTCGTACGAGCCGTGCAACGCGATTCCCCCGTTGAAGAACTTCGGTCGGTAGATGTCACCGAGGTCGCCGCCGTGCCAACCCTTCTCGCGCTCGCGATCGACGAGGAAGATTCCGTCGGGGGTCTGGGCGTCGCCCTCGATCCACTTCCCCCACTCGGTCTTGTCGCGCTCCTTGAACGGGATGCCCGATCCGGTGGAGACGTTGACGGTCCAGACGGTGAGACCGTCGCGGATGATGAACATCAGTTGGCGATCCTTGTCGACCTCGATCAAGGTGCCCCCGGTCGCCGAGCCGTTGGCGCGGTAGTCGGCGACGGATAGCAACGAGGCGGTGGTCTCGTCGACCTCGCCCGTCGGGGGTAGCCCCGCGTACTTCTGGAACGCCATGACCGCTTGCGCCGTGGTGACCCCGTAATCCCCGTCGACCTGCAGCAACCAGAACCCCAAATCGAGCAGCCGTTGCTGCACCCGCTTGGTCTCCTCGCCGTTGGCGGTGCCGATGGCCGCGAGAGGCAGGTCGAGCGGAGTCGCGGCGAGACGCACCGGCTCGGGCGGTGGGGCGAGAGCGGCCGGAACCGTGATCACCGGCATCGGCAAGGTGGGAGGTGGCACCGTCGGCGGGGACAGTGCGACCGTCGCGGGAACCACGGTGGCGGCCTCGGCACTCGAGCTCACGACTCCCCCGCAGGCCGACGCCAACGCGGGGAGGAGCGCGACAAGGGAGAACGTGACCAACACACGACGATCGACCGAACTCACCCTCACAGTGAGTCGAAAAATAGTTGTGCCGTTGCCGGGAAACGGGGATACCCGAACTCAGGAATAGTGCTCGGGGATCTCGAACCAGATCGTCAACGAGTACTTGGTGCCTCCGAGCAACGGCAACGATTGGTGCGGGTGAGTGACGAGGCTCGGCCACACCAGCAACGACCCGACCGGCACGTCGGTGTTGCGGAAACCCTGCTGCGGGAAGTCGAGTTCGGCCCCGGTGTAACCGTCGTTCAATTTCACCGACGCCGACAACTGGGCGACGTCGTGGTGAATGCGCAACTCACGTTGACCGTCCATGTCGTACCGGATCACGAAGGCGTCGCGCAGTCCGCAATAGTCGATGAGCGGCCACTTCCGCTGGAGTTGGGGCCAGACTCGCACGCCGAGATCGACCATGACGTTCTCGTAGAGACGCGGGCTGATGGTGGCCAGGCTGATCTCGTGTCCGGGCACCGGGTCGTCGGGGTTCGGCTCGAAACCCCCGGCGGCCTCGGCGGCCCGGATGACCGTGTCGCACATGTCGCGGGTCCAGAACGGCACCACCACCATCTCGGGACCGACCTCGGTGAGATCGCCGTCGAAACTCTGGGCGCCGCGGTACCCGAGAAGGAGGTCGAAATCGGTTGGCGCCACGCCGTGATTCTGACAGTCAGGAGGTGTCGGATCGGGTGATGCCACTGTGGCAGTATTTCTGACACAAACATCGAACATTCGAAGGCGGCAATCGTGAAGCTGAAGGTTTTGGGGGCGGGCTTGATCCTCGCCGGCACGTTGGTGATGTCGGGCACTGCGGGTGGCGCGCAGGCCGCGGGAACGTTGCGTCCCGAGGCGATCGTCAACGGCTTCGGCACGCTCGACCTGTTGCTCGACATATACAGCGGATCTAGTGGCAGTAGTCCGATGTTCGGACCGATTCTGAACGGCAAGATGCTGTTCTCGGCCGCGAGCGCCACC
Organism: Actinomycetota bacterium; assembly: GCA_046093625.1. Lineage (GTDB taxonomy): Bacteria > Actinomycetota > Acidimicrobiia > Acidimicrobiales > Ilumatobacteraceae > Casp-actino8. The sequence goes on along the minus strand of JBJTFY010000335.1, from coordinate 4,259 downwards.
ACGGGCAATGAACTCTGGATCACCGATGGCACCGCCGCGGGAACCGCACTCCTCAAGGACATCTACCCGGGATCGAATTCGTCCACTCCTCGGTATCTGACCCTTGTGGGAAACAAGGTGTACTTCCAAGCGTGGGATCCGACCAGCGGTCAGGAGTTGTGGGTCACCGACGGCACCACCGCCGGTACCGTACTCGTGAAAGACATCAACCCCGGTACATCCGGTAGTAACCCTAACAGCTCGTCTCCCTACGGATTCACTGCGCTCGGATCGAGAGTGCTTTTCGCGGCGACGGGCTCGGGTTCCGACAACGAATTGTGGGTGAGCGACGGCACCACCAACGGCACCATGCTCGTGAAGGACATCAACCCCGGGGCAGACGCGTCGTCCCCGCAATCCCTGACAACATTCGACGGAAAGGTCTACTTCAACGCGCTGTCGGGCACCCTGGGACAGGAATTGTGGGTGAGCGACGGCACCGCCAACGGCACCATGCTCGTGAAGGACATCGACCCCACGTCGTGCGGCTCCTACGGATGCAGTGGGTACCCGGTCGGCTTCCGAGTGTTCGGCAGCAGGCTCTACTTTGCGGCCACGGATTCCAGCTCCGGCTCCGAGTTGTGGGCCACGGACGGAACCACCGTCGGCACGACACTGGTGAAGGACATCAAGGTGGGAGCGAATGGTTCGAATCCCGGGTTCCTCACTGTGGTCAACGACAAGTTGCTCTTCTCGGCCGATAACGGAACCGATGGGTACGAACTCTGGTCCACCGATGGCACTGGTTCAGGAACCAGCCTTCTCAAGGACATCTACACGGGTTCCAACTCGGCCAGCCCGCAGTCCCTCACCAAGATCGGAGACCTCGTCTACTTTTTCGCAAGCGACGCCGCGACCGGATCGGAGCCATGGAAGAGTGACGGCACCAGCAACGGCACGGTACGCATCGCTGACATTCGAACCGGAACCAACGGAAGCTTCGCTTACTGCATGATGTGTTCTGGAGAATCAAACTGGTTCCGTCAATACGGAGATGCGGTGATCATCTTCGCTAACGATGGTGCCAACGGCACCGAACCATGGATCACGAGCGAGACGATCTCTGGGGCGACACTCCTGGCCGACGTTCGACCCGGCTCGTCCAGTTCCATCGGAGGCGGATTCATGAGCAGCGGCGAGTTCCAATCGGCCGTTGTTGGTGGGAAGTTCTTGTTCACCGCCGACAACGGTCTGGTCGGCAACGAGATCTGGACCTTCACGTCACCCCCGGGTGCACCGACCACGGTCACTGCGGTACCCTCCACCAACTCGGCGGTCATCTCGTGGGTGGCCCCGAACTCCTTGACCGCCGTCTCTTCATACACCGTCACGTCCAATCCCGGTGCGTTCACCTGCACGACGTCGACGTTGTCGTGCTCGGTCACCGGATTGCTGTCGAACCAGGACTACACCTTCACCGTGGTCGCGACGTCGTCGGTCGGGAACAGTGTGGCCTCGGCACCTTCACCCAGGGTGCGAACGCTGTCGCCACAGCTCGGTTCATTGCTCAATTCGTTGACCGCCGTCACCGACATCGTCAGCGACAACACCCTCGCCCCCGGCGACACGGTCACCACCCTGTACACGGGATTCAACGCGAACGAATTGGTGCTCATGTTGATGGCCTCCAACCCGGTGGTGATCGGCAGCGCCAATGCCGACGCGAACGGCAACGTGGCGATCACCGGGACGATTCCGAGTAACGCCTCGGCCGGCAACCACACACTCGCGCTCTACGCGCCCGTGAGCGGATTCGGCGCCAAGCAGGCCATCACCATCACCGCGCCGTCGAGCGGCGGGAGCGCCTCCGGTAGTGGCAGTGGCTCCGGATCGACACCGGTCACCCTTCCGGCCACGGGCCGCGGAACGCACCCGTCGTTGCCGGCGTACCTGTTGTTGATCGCCGGAATCGGCCTCCTAGCCGGTCGCCGGACCGTTGCCCCACTCTCGCGGAATCATCCACGGCGTTCGCGGTAAGCGTTCGATCGAGAAGACGTCGACCAAGTCGGCGACCCTCAGTTCGGCTGATTCGGTGAGGTCGGGCGCGAACCCGACGCTCGCGGCCAAGGTCCGCAACACCTCGCGCGCGGTCACACCGCGCTCGGACAGATCGTCGAGGGTCACCGCACCGTGGCGTTTGGCGAGCCGCTCCCCGTCGGGACCGACCACCAAGGGAACGTGGGCGTAACGCGGGGTGGCCCAACCCAACACGCCCTGGAGGTGCATTTGTCGTCCGGTCGACGCCAGAAGATCGTCGCCCCTGACCACCTCGGTCACACCTTGCTCGGCGTCATCGATCACCACGGCGAGGTTGTACGCCGGCACCCCGTCGTTGCGCTGCAGCACGAAGTCGTCGACGAACGTGTCGGTCGGGCCGGCCACTTCGTCGTCGACGCGCATGGTCGTGGCCTCGACGCGCAACCGCAACGCCGGTGGACGACCGGATTCCACGCGTTCCGCCCGTTGCCGAACGGTCAACTCGCGACAGGTCCCCGGATACTGCACCTCGCGTTCGTGCGGAGCATTCACCGCCTCGCGGATCTCACGCCGACTGCAGTAGCACTCGTACACCAGGCCGCGAGTCCGCAAGTCGGCGATCACCTCGCGATACCGGTCGAAGCGTTCACTCTGGCGCACCGCCACGGGGGCGTGAGCGAGACCCAGTGCGGCCAGCGCGGCCAACTGGCGTCGCTCGTTGTCGAGACTGCTGTTGGCCCGGTCGAGGTCCTCGACTCGCACGAGCATCGATCCGCCACCCGCGCGGGCGTGCAACCAGGCGATCAGCGCCGTGCGCAGATTGCCCACGTGCAACGGACCGGTGGGTGACGGGGCGAATCGGCCGAGCGGAATGGGCGTCACGGCTCCATTCTCTCGTCCCCGACGCGGTTCTGCTGAGATGGGTCGATGGCGTTGAACCGGCGGGCCCGCATGGCGGTGATTCTCGAGCGTGACGGGTCCGAGTGCATCTGGTGCCGTCGACCGATCGACGTCGGACTCGTCGAGGCCACCACCGAACATCTCGTACCTCGCATCAAAGGCGGTCCGAGCATTCTCGAGAACGAGATCGCCGCATGTCGGCGGTGCAACGGTCAACGCGGACACGTGACTCCGGCCGAATGGATCGACGAGTGCGAACGTCGCGGTTGGAATCCGAATCGTGCCGCCGTGGTGGCCGCGCTCACGCGACTACGGGTTGCGTACACCGATAAAGGTGGAATGCGCCGAATTCGGCCCTACGTCGAGTCCCAACTGCGACGACTCACGAAGTAGTTGCCTACCCTGAGTGCATGAACGGATTGTCGGCTCGTCGCGGCCTGCTGGGCGCCATGGTCTCGCTCGCACTGGTGTCGGCGTGCGGATCCGGCGACGACGGCGAACTTCGGCGATCGCTCGAAGCGGTAGTCACCACCACGCCGGCGGGTGACACGACGGTCACTTCGACCATCACCTCCGACACCACCGGCGTCGACCCGAGCGGGACGACGACGGACACCGACGGTTCGCCCGCACCGGGTTCGTCGACCCCCGACACACCGACGGCGAACGAATCCGCCTCGTCGGACGTTCCGTCGATCGCACCGACGACCACCACCACGACCGTCGTTGCCACGACCGTGCCAGCCCCCGTCGATCCGGTCGGTCTGCGCATAGAAGCCGAACATCCCGACGGATACAACCGCGACTTGTTCCGTCATTGGGTGGACGCCGACGGCGACGGATGTGACACCCGCAAAGAGGTGCTCATCGCCGAGTCGCTCGACCCGGTGCAGACGGGGGCGCAATGCGCGATCCTTTCCGGGCGCTGGTATTCGATCTACGACAACACCGAGACCACCGATTCCTCACGATTCGACATCGACCATGTGGTGGCGTTGAAGGAGGCCTGGGACTCCGGCGCGTGGAGTTGGAGCGCCGACCAACGGCGCGACTTCGCCAACGACCTCCGCGAGCCGTACTTCTTGATCGCGGTGTCGGCGTCGAGCAACCGATCGAAGAGCGATCGTGATCCGGCCGAGTGGCTCCCCACCAACACGTCGTACCGGTGCGAGTACGTGCGCATCTGGATCGACGTGAAGCGGGCGTGGAACCTGTCGGTGGATCAGACCGAATACGACACGCTCCGCAACATCCTCGCCTCCTGTTGACCGGCGTTGTCGGTGGCGGAAGTGTGGGTAACACGGGCCAGTGGGGGGCGAGGGCGGCCGCGGGAGGGGGCTGGG
>JBJTFY010000334.1:0-8738 GCA_046093625.1 Actinomycetota bacterium | reverse complement strand
CCGCGCCGCGCTCGACGTCCTCGGCTCCGACGAGGGTCTCGTGCGTTGGAGCGAGCCGCAGCGACGCGTCTCCCCGGGTCAGAGCGCGGTGTTCTACGACGTCGACGGCGACGTCGTGTTGGGCGGTGGCGTGGTCAGTTCACCGAGCGCCCGTCCGGGGCGCGACGGACAAACGGTGACCGACCGGGCGTGAATCGCCCGCCCACCGGGATCGGTGCGCGTCGCGGCCAGAACGACGGTCTCGAAGTCGACGAGGTCGATCCGCAGTCCCGCCCCGCGACAGCCTCCGGTGAGGTCGGCGGCTCGGTCCGAGTCGCGGTCGGACGACGGCGACACCGCGGTCACGGTTCGTGCCGGGAACATGGCGGTCTCGGCCAACACCACGTGGTCGTGCACCACCAATCCCGCGGGTACACGTACCAGCCACCGGCGCGAGAATCGGTGGAAGCGAACCGGTAGTGCGGCACCGCAGCCGACGAAAACCAGCGCCGCCACCACCGCCGGCACCCCGGCGTCGGCGTTCGCCGCCACCACCGCGAGGGCTCCGCTGGCGGCCCACACGACCCACGCCAGCACCAAGGTGACGATCATCGCCGGGGGACAACGCAGGAGATGCCGTCGCTCGTCGCCGAACGCCGAGAGTTGGACGAACGACTCGCCGACGTCGGCGGACAGCACGAGGATCGTTGCGGCCGTGCTGAGGGCGACGGTGACGGTGCCGAACGGGGACGGATCGGCCAGGAACGCGCCGATCGACACCAGCGCGAGAGCGGGCATCGACAGGCGCACCGCCGTGAGCGACACGCTCGCCGGGACGAGTACGCACAGCAGTGCGACCGCCCAGAGGACCCATGCGGCCACCGACGTCGCGATTCGCGCGACGTCGTTCCACGTCTCGACACCCGCGGAAACGGCGGGCGGGGTGATCACGCCCGCGATCACCGTCGCGCGCATCGCCCACGTCACCAACGAGGCCGCGTCGGGCGCCCGTTCATCGCTCATGCTCCAAGCGTTGCCGAAACGGGCGGTCGCACCGCAATCGGGCGTGCTCGTCGCGATGCGTCCGATTGTGCCCGCGTCGCGATCCCCTGCTACGAAGAAGCGGGGATTCCAACCGGGGGAGAGTGTCGGAACCATCATGACCGTCGCGACGGACAACTCATTCGGGGGCGTGGCCACCGGTGTTGGCAGCGTGCCGCATCGCGATGCCCGCGTCGCGGCCGAGTTCGCTCTCGCGTCCAGCCCCGAACTCCCGGCGATTCCGTCGCTTCCCAAGCGGTCGCCCGCCGAGTCCATGATCGCCCAGGCCGTCGTCGGGATCCGTGGCGTGCGGCTCGGTCAGTACGGTTCGATCGTCGTCGACCCGATGGCGGTCGACCCGTTGGCTCCGGTGGTCACCGACCTGCAGAACGATGCCTTCGCCGGGTTGCGCGCCTTCCTCGAGGTGGCGCCCGGTCGCGTCGACGCGGTGAAGTGGCAGTTCACCGGACCGGTGACCCTCGGTCTCTCGCTCGTGCGCGTGGGCGTGCCGGTCCACACCGCGTTCGACGTCGCGGTGCGCGCGGTGCGCACCCATTTGCGTCGTATCCACGATGAGGTGGCGACCCGTCTGCCGGGCGTGACGCAGGTGGTGGTGATCGACGAGCCGATGCTCGGGGACCTGATGGACGAATCCTTCCCGATCGCCCCCGACACCGCCATCGACCTGATGTCGGGGGCGATGGCCGTGCTCGAACGCGACTGCTCGGTCGGGTTGCACAGTTGTGCCGACGTCGACATCACCCCGTTGCTCGCGGCGGGTCCGGCGATCCTGAGCGTGCCGGTGCGCGACGACCTCGTGGACATGGCTCCGGCGATCACGGGGTTCCTCGACACGGGTGGCGTGATCGCGTGGGGTGCGGTGGCGACCGACGGACCGTTGCCTGCGAACGCCGAACGAGCGTGGAAGAAACTCTCGTCGGTGTGGTGCGGACTGGTGCAGGCCGGCTGTGACGCGATGCGACTGCGTCAGCAGTCGATCGTGACACCGGCGTGCGGGCTGGCGCTGCACACCGAGGACAGCGCCGCCGCGATCATGGAGCAGGTGCGCGACATCGCGCACCGTGTGCGCACGCAGGCGCTGGCGACCCGACTGACCGTCGGGGCCTGAGCCTCGTCACGTCACCCCTGATCTACAATTCGCCCATGGCTTCGGGCAAGAAATCCAGCGCTGCCGCGCGCCATGCCGAGCTGATCGCCCTCGTCGAACACCACAACGTTCGGTATCACGTCGACGACGCGCCTGAGATCTCCGACGCCGAATACGACGAACTCGTGCGCGAGTTGCGCGCCATCGAATCCGAGCACCCCGAACTGGTGTCGCCCGACTCCCCGACGCAAAAGGTCGGGGCCGGAACCGCCGAGACGTTCTCGCCCGTGCGTCACCGCGTGCCCATGACGAGCCTCGACAACGCGATGGATCGTGACGAACTCGTGGCCTGGGGCGAGCGGGCGATCAAGGGTCTCGGCGACGACGCGCGGGTGCGGTACGTCTGCGAGCTCAAGATCGACGGCTTGGCCATGAGTCTGCGTTACGAGAACGGTCTGCTGGTCCAGGCCGCGACGCGTGGTGACGGCCGGGTGGGCGAGGACGTGACGGCGAACGTCGCGACCATCGCCGTCGTTCCCAAGCGACTCGAACCCGGCGCGGGCATCGCGGTGCCGCCGGTGCTCGAGGTGCGCGGTGAGGTGTACCTGCCGGTCGAGGCGTTCGAGCGTCTGAAGGCGGCCAAGGAACAGGAGAACGCCGAACGCATCGCGGCGGGACGCAAACCCGAGCCGGTGCCCGTGAATCCGCGCAATGCCGGCGCGGGGAGTCTGCGGCAGAAGGACGCCACCGTCACCGCCGGGCGCGGTCTCGCGTTCTGGGCCTACCAACTCGGCGAAGTGGTCGGGGGTCCCGAGTTCACGTCGCACCACGAGAGTCTCGACTTCCTGCGCGGTCTGGGCTTCCCCGTCAACCCGAACGTGACGCTCCTCGATTCGGTCGACGACGTGTCGGCGTATTGCCAGCGTTGGCAGAACGACCGACACACGTTGCCCTACGAGATCGACGGAGTGGTCGTGAAAGTCGACGACCTCGCTCAGCGCGAACAACTCGGCTTCACCGCGCGCGCACCGCGCTGGGCGATCGCCTTCAAGTTCCCTCCCGAGGAACGCACCACCGTCCTGCGCGACATCCAGATCTCGGTGGGCCGCACCGGTCGGGTCACGCCGTTCGCGGTTCTCGAGAAGGTGTTCGTCGGCGGCTCGAACGTCGAGATGGCCACGTTGCACAACGAAGACCAGGTGCGCCTCAAGGACGTGCGGCCCGGCGACACCGTGGTGGTGCGCAAGGCCGGCGACGTCATTCCCGAAGTGGTGGGTCCGGTTTTGTCGTTGCGCCCCGAGGGTCTCGAGCCGTGGCGGTTCCCGTCGGTGTGTCCGTGTCCGTTGGCCGGCGAGTTGTCACGACCCGAGGGCGAGGCCAACACACGTTGCATCGAGCCCGGCTGCCCGAGTCAACGCGACCAGCGCATCATCTACTTCGCGTCGCGCGGTGCGATGGACATCGAGGGTCTGGGCGAAAAGACGGTCTTCCAACTGTCCGACGCCGGTCTGGTGTCCGATCCCGGCGACCTGTACACGCTGACCGTCGAACAACTGCTCACGCTCGAGGGTTTCGCTCGGGTGAGCGCCGAGAAACTGCTCGTCGCGATCGACGGTTCGAAGTCGCGACCGTTGCCCAAGATCCTCACCGCGCTCGGTGTGAAGCATCTCGGTCCGTCGGCGTCCGAGGCTCTCGCGGTGGCGTTCGGCAATCTCGATGCGATCATGACCGCGACCGAGGACGAGCTCGCCAACGTCGACGGTGTCGGTGGAGTGATCGCGGCCTCGGTCATCGGATGGTTCGCCGTTCCTGACAACCGCGCCTTCATCGAGAAGATGCGGGCGAGCGGGGTCGAGTTCGGCAACGTGGAGGTGTCGGGCCTGCCGCAGACCCTCGTCGGTCGCAACATCGTGGTCACCGGTTCACTCGAGGGTTTCGATCGCGACGGGGCCGAGCGCGCCATCAAGGATCGCGGCGGCAAGAGCCCGGGCTCGGTCTCGAAAAAGACCGACGCGCGGGTGGTCGGCGCCGAGCCGGGAGCGAGCAAACTCACCAAGGCTCAGGAACTCGGCGTTCCCGTGCTCGACGAGGCCCAGTTCGTGCGTCTACTCGAGACCGGCGAGCTCCCCGGTCGCTAGAGGACCTCGAAAGACCACGAGAAGCTGCGCGCGGTCGATCGGCCGTCCTCGATCTTCCAGAACGACACGGTCACGCGGTGGACCCCCACCTCGTACTTCTCGACCACGGCGCCCTCGGTGGGTTCGAAACGAATCAGCGAATTGCCTTGGTCGTAGATGGCGGTCTTGGGAAGTTCGATCTGCTGTCCCGGTTTCACGTCGACGGGTGCGGCATCTTCGAGACGTGTCGTCGGGATCACGATGCCGTCGAGGGTGAGTTCGGCCTCGTAGCCGTCGACGAGGTCGACGGAGATCTCGGTCTGCGAGAGAACCTGTCGGTCGTTGGGCGCCGGTGAGACCCCGATGATCTGGTCGGGGTAGCCGAGTGCGTCGCGACCCGTCGTGGCCGACATCAATCCGAGGATCACCATCATCACGCCCATCGCGAGCCCGGCACTGATGAGCACCAACTCGAGCGACGGTCGACGGCGCGGTCTCGGCTGTTCGGCGGGGGATTCGGGGGCCTCGACATCGGTCACATCGTCATTCTCACCCGATGTGCTGGTCTTTTGCACCTCGTGACGGGGGCGATCGTCACACGGTCGCAATACACCGCTAGTTTCCCGGCGATGTCCGTGTTCGAGAACCACGACCCGGAGACGTTGATCGACTCCATGATCGACGGACGCTTCCGGCTCAAGACCGAGATCGCCCGGTCGACCACGAGCGCGGTTTTCGTCGCCGCCGACACGCGTCTCGACACCGAGGTGACCCTGCGGCTCTTCTCGGCCGACGTCAGCCGACTGCGCGGCGAGGCCCTGGTCGAGCAGGCGCGCGAGGCCGCGGCCCTCAACCACCCCAACATCCTGCGCACCGTCGCTTTCGGTCGGGCCACGGTGGGCGAGGCGACCCGGGTGTTCGTCGCCCAGGAGCGCACCGTTGGGGGCACCCTGCAGGACATGATCGACCGCGGTCGCTTCCTCACTCCCAGCCAAGCCGTGACCGTGGGAGTCGACGTGTGTCGGGCGCTCGACCACGCCCACAAGCGCGGTGTGACGCACTTCGACCTGCGACCGTCGGCGATCGTCTTCGACGGCGAGCGTCGGGCCCGGGTGGCCGACATCGGTGTGGCCTCGGTGATCGCCGAGGACGCCTGGGTGGACGCCACGACCGTGTCGCTCGAACGCGCGCGGTATTGCTCACCCGAGCAGGCCACCGGCGATCCCTTCGACGAGAAGGCCGACGTCTACGCGTTGGCCCTCGTGCTGGCCGAGTCGGTGACCGGCAACGTTCCGTTCCTCGCTGACTCCGTCGTCACCACCCTTGGCTCGCGGGTGGACCAACTCTTCCCGGTGTCGGCCGACCTCGGTGGTCTCGCGTCGGTGCTCGAGCGAGCCGGTCGTTCCGATCCCCTCGAGCGTTCGAGCGCCGCCGACATGGGTCGGGCCCTGGTTCAAGCGGCACCGTCGTTGCCCCGTCCGGCGCCCCTGCCGTTGGTGTCGGCGTCGATTTTCGAATCCGATCGCTCCGGGGAGATCTGGTCGCCCGCCGTTCGCGAGGTCCCGTCGACCGACGGCGACCTCGTCGAGTCGGAACCGCCGACCGCGGTCGCCGACGCACCGCTCATCGGCCGCTGGATCTACGCCGCCTTGGCGGTGTTGGTGGTGGTCGTCGGAGGATTCTTGTTGTTCAAGGTGATCCAGAAGGACTCCTACGAAGTTCCCTCGCTCACCGGCGTCGAGTTGGGTGAGGCGACCAACGTGGTGACGGAGTTCGACTGGACCATCGTCCGGGTGGACGAGGCCAGCGAGACAGTCGCGGCCGGAGCGGTCATTCGCACCGAGCCGGCGAGCGGAGAGAAGTTGCAGTCGGGCAAGGACATCACGTTCTTCGTGTCGACCGGTCCGCCGCCGGTGGCGCTTCCCGAGTTGAACCTCCTCGACGTCACGGCCGCGACCGACGCCCTCACCGGGGCCGGCTTGGTCGTCGGGGTGCAGACGCCCGAGTACAGCGAGGATGTGGCGAGTGGTCTCGTGATCCGCTGGGCCGTGGGTCTGCAACCCAACCTGGTGGCCGGCCAGGAGGTCGTGAAGGGCACCGCGGTCGACATCGTGGTGTCGCAGGGGCCCGCTCCCCGCGTGGTTCCCGATCTGCGCGGGATGACGATCGACGCGGCCACGGCGGCCCTGAACGATCTGCAACTGATCGTCAATCGCGCCGACGACGAGTTCTCGCCCGATGTGCCCCTCGGTGGGGTCGCGACGCAGAGCCCGGCGGCCGGGGAGTCGTTGGCCAAGGGTTCGTCGGTCACCGTGGCGATATCCAAGGGTCCCGACGTGGTACCCATGCCCAATCTGGCCACGGCGACCACGCTCGACCTCGTGAAGCAGTCGCTCACCAATGCGGGTCTGACCCTGGGCACCGTCACCGGACGCGTGCGGGGGGCGCCGATCGCCACGCTCGTCGGGGGTCAGATCGTGGCCCCGGGCCAGCAAGTGCCGCGGGGCAGTGTGGTCGACGTCGTCTACTACGGCTGATCCACGGCCGACCCGACCCGGACTTATCGCCCCACCGGGGAGCGGGAATAAGGTTGCTCGACCCCGAAGGAGAACGATCATGGGAACACTCGACGGCCGCGTGGCCATCATCACCGGAGCCGGCCGCGGACTCGGCCGCGAGCACGCACTCCTCTTCGCCGCCGAAGGAGCCAAGGTCGTCGTCAACGACCTCGGCGGTGCCAACGACGGCACGGGAACCGACATCACCCCGGCCCAGCAGACGGTGGCCGACATCAAGGCGATGGGCGGTGAGGCCATCGTGAACGGCGACAACGTCGCCGATTGGGACGGTGCCAAGCGCCTGATCGACAGTGCGATCGAAGCCTTCGGCGATCTCGACATCCTCGTGAACAACGCCGGCATCTTGCGCGACCGTGTTCTCGTCAACATGACCGAGGCCGAGTGGGACGCCGTGATCGCGGTGCACCTGAAGGGTCACTTCGCCCCGACGCGTCACGCCGCCGTCTACTGGCGCGAGCAGGCCAAGGCCGGTGTCACCAAGCCGCGCAACATCGTGCACACCAGCAGCACGAGCGGCCTTTTCTCGAACCCCGGTCAGGGCAACTACGGAGCCGCCAAGTCGGGCATCGCGACTTTCAGTCAGATCTGCGCCAAGGAGTTGGCCCGCTACAACGTCAAGAGCAACTCCATCGCTCCCGCGGCACGCACGCGACTGACTCTGGCCACGCCCGGCCTCGAGGACGTGCTCGCGCCCAAGCCCGGCGAGTTCGACAAGTGGGATCCGGCCAACGTGAGCCCGCTCGTCGCCTACCTGTCGTCGGAGCTGTGCGAATTCACGGGTGAGACCTTCTTCGTGCAAGGCGGACAGGTCACGCGCGTGAAGTCGTGGGAGAACGCCGAGACGATCGATCAGGACGATCGGTGGTCGGTGTCGGCGCTCGCCTCGGCGATGACGTCGCTGAAGCCCAAGTCCTGACCCGTGGGCGCCGACGCCCGCGAACCCAATCCGCGCACGCTCAACGTCGACTCGGTCGGGGTCGACGAACTCGGCGTCGTTCCGTGGCCGATCCTGTTGCGCGGGCGAATCGCCCGCAGGGTCGGGGTGCGCCGTGAGACGGCCGTCCTCTGGATCGTTCTCACCTCGTTGTTCATGGTGAGCGTCACGTTCACCATTCTCACGCTGTCGCTCGGTCGCATCGCAGCGGACCTGAACACCAGCACCGGTGTCATCGCCTGGTCGATCACCGGACCGATGCTGGCCTTCGGTGTGGTGGGTCCGGTGTACGGCAAGGCGGGTGATCTGTGGGGCCACAAGCGCGTGTTCGTTCTGGGGATGCTCGGCGCCGGCATCTTCGCCGGTCTCACGGCCTTCGCCTGGAACGGTCTCACGATGGTGTTGTTCCGCGTCCTGTCGTCCTCATGTGGAGCGGCCACGGGTCCGGCCACCATGGCCTACATCAATCGCATGTTCGGCACCGACGAACGCGTTCGGCCGCTGGGCTACTGGAGTTTCGTGAATGCCGGTGCCCCGGTCGTCGGGGTGATCGCCGGAGCTCCGCTCGTCGAACATCTCGGGTGGCGGATCATCTTCATCGTTCAGGCACCACTGCTGATCGTCGGCACGTTGATCGCACTCTGGCTGTTGCCCGACACCGAGCGACTTCCCGATGTGAAGTTCGACGTGAAGGGCTCGCTCACCTTGGGACTGGGCGCGGCGTCACTGTTGGCCGGTGTGAATCAGGGCCCCAAGTGGGGATGGACGTCGCCGGCGGTGTTGGTGTTGATCGTCGGTGCACTGGTGATGCTCAGACTCTTCGTCGGGATCGAGCGCCGGGCCGTCGACCCCTTGCTTCCCTTGCACTGGTTGCGAAGTCGAGCGGTCGTGGTGCCGGTGATGGCCCAGTCGATGGCCAACTTCGCGTACATGGGGGGTTCACTCCTCGCTCCCCAGGTGATGGAGAACGTGCTCGACTA
>JBJTFY010000333.1:0-2672 GCA_046093625.1 Actinomycetota bacterium | reverse complement strand
GTGTGGAAGTGGTCGTGCTCGACGAAGCCGATCGCATGGCCGACGACGGTTTCACCCCGCAGGTCGAATGGGTTCTGCGCCGGTGCACGGGCCGCAACCAGACCATGTTGTTCTCGGCCACTCTCGACGGCGACGTCGGCCATCTGATCCGCCAGTTCATGAAGAACCCGGTCGAAGTGGCCATCGACGCCGCCACCGACACGGTGGGCACCAGGCACCACCTGTGGTTGGCCGTCCACCACATGGACGAGGACAAGGTGGTCGCCGCCATCGCGCGAGGCGCGGGCAAGACCGTCGTGTTCTGTCAGACGAAACGGGTCTGCGACCGGGTGACCGACAATCTCGTGGCCCTCGGCGTGAACGCGTCGGCGATTCACGGTGACCTCCCGCAACCCTCGCGCGAGAAAGCGCTGCGTCGTTTCGCCGAGGGGTCGTTGAGCGTTCTCGTGGCCACCGACGTGGCCGCGCGAGGAATCGACATCGACGACATCGCCGCGGTGGTGCACTACGAGCCGGCCAAGGACAACAAGGACTATCTGCACCGCTCCGGTCGCACGGCCCGCGCGGGTCGTGACGGTTGGGCGGTCACGTTGGTGGAGTACAACCAACACACGCAGGTGACCATCCTGCAGCGCACCATGCTCATGCCGATCACCAAGGCGATCGAGGTTTTCAGCAACAACCCGAAGTTGGCGAACCTCTCCGAGTTTCTCTGATCGTCAGGCGTTCTTCGCCAGCCAAGCGGGACGACGCGACTCGAACGCGCTGATCGCGTCGGCGTGCGTCATCGTGATGCCGATGTCGTCGAGGCCGTTCAGGAAGCGGTGCTGGTTCTGCGGCTCCATCGGGAAGTTCTCCTCGATGCCCGCCGCGGGCACCTCGACGCGCAAGCGCTCCATGTCGACCACGATCTGCGTGGCCGGATCGGCTTCGATGGCCGCCCAGATCTTCTCGACGGTCGTCAGCGACGCCACCACCGGGACCAGACCGTTCTTGGTGCAGTTGTTGCGGAAGATGTCGCTGAAACTGGGCGCGATCACGGCGTCGAATCCGTATTGCTGAATGGCCCACACCGCGTGCTCGCGACTGGAGCCCACACCGAACGAGGGTCCGGCGACCAGGATGCTGGCGCCCGCGTAGCGCTGGTCGTTCAACACGAAATCACGATCGTCGCGCCAGGCGCTGAACAATCCGACCTCGAAGCCGGTGCGCTCGACCCGCTTCAGCCAATCGGCCGGGATGATCTGGTCGGTGTCGACGTCACTGCGGCGCAACGGGATGCCGGTGCCGGTGAGTACTCGAACGCTCTTCATGTCGACTCCTTCAGCTCAGATCCGCGGGGGTGGCGAAGCGACCGACCACGGCGGTGGCGGCGGCGACCTCGGGTGACACCAGGTGGGTGCGTCCGCCGCGACCCTGGCGTCCCTCGAAGTTTCGGTTGCTCGTGCTGGCGGCCCGTTCGCCGGGCGCCAACTTGTCGGGGTTCATGGCCAGACACATGGAGCAGCCGGGCTCGCGCCAGTCGGCGCCGGCGGCACGAAAGATCTCGTGCAGGCCCTCCGCCTCGGCCTGGTTCTTGACCGCGTGGCTACCCGGCACGACCATCACGCGCGGCACCGTCACGGTACGCCCGCGCATCACGGCCGCCGCGGCCCGCAGGTCCTCGATGCGGCTGTTGGTGCACGAACCGATGAACACCGTGTCGACCGGAACATCGCGCAGACGCGTTCCCGGAGTGAGGCCCATGTATTCGAGAGCACGCGTCACCGTCTCACGGGTGGTGGCGTCGTCGAAGTCGTCGGGCGACGGAACCGGTGTGTCGATACCGGCCACCTGACCCGGGTTGGTTCCCCACGTCACCTGCGGCACCAAGGTGGAGGCGTCGATGACGATCTCCTTGTCCCACACGGCGCCGTCGTCGGTGCGCAGTTGTTTCCATGCGGCCACCGCCTCGTCCCAGGCCGCGCCCTGCGGTGCGTTGGGTCGACCCTTCAGGTATTCGAAGGTGGTGTCGTCGGGGGCGATGAGTCCGGCCGTGGCGCCGGCTTCGATGCTCATGTTGCACACGGTCTTGCGCCCCTCCATCGAGAGGGCGCGTATGGCCGAACCGCGGTATTCGATGACGTGGCCGATTCCGCCGCCGGTGCCGATGCGACCGATGATGGCCAGCACGATGTCCTTGGCGGTGACACCGGCGGGCAGTGTGCCGCTCACTTCCACGCTCATCCACTTGGGTCGACTCTGCGGCAGGGTCTGGGTGGCCATGACGTGCTCCACCTCGCTGGTGCCGATGCCGAAGGCGAGAGCACCGAAGGCGCCGTGGGTGGCGGTGTGGCTGTCACCGCACACGATGGTCATGCCGGGCAGGGTGCGACCTTGTTCGGGTCCGATGACGTGGACGATTCCCTGCCGCGGGTCACCCATCGAGAACAACGTCACGCCGAACTCCTTGGCGTTCTGGCGCATCACTTCCACCTGACGCGCCGAGACGGGGTCGGCGATGGGCAAGTGAATGTCGGCGGTGGGAACGTTGTGATCTTCGGTGGCCACGGTGAGGTCCGGACGACGGATTTGCCGCCCGCTCATGCGCAAGCCGTCGAAGGCCTGCGGGCTGGTGACTTCGTGGACCAGGTGGAGATCGATGTACAGCAGGTCGGGCTCGCCGGGGGCGG
>JBJTFY010000332.1:0-8305 GCA_046093625.1 Actinomycetota bacterium | reverse complement strand
CTTCTCGGCCTTGGCGATCCCCTTCTTGCGAAGGAGATCGATGGCGGCCTCCATGTTCCCGGCCGTCTCCTCGAGGGCCTTCTTGCAATCCATCATCCCGGCCCCGGTGGCCTGGCGCAGGGTCTGGACGTCCTTGGCAGTGAACGACATCTTCGATCAGGCCTCCGACTCGGTCGCGCTCTTGGCGGCGGCCAACTTGGCCTCGCGCTCGGCCTGGGCCGCGGCGGCCTCGGCGCGGGCACTGGCCTGGGCGGCGGCGAACTCGGCCTTCTCGGCCTCGGTGCGCTCGGGGGCCACGAGGCCCGGGTTGCGCTTCGACGCGATGTACCGACCCTCGATCACGGCTTCGGCGATGACCTTCGACATCAACTCGTTCGCGCGGATGGCGTCGTCGTTGCCGGGGATCGGGTAGGTGATGACGTCGGGATCGACGTTCGTGTCGACCACGGCCACCACCGGAATGCCGAGCTTGTTGGCTTCGGTGACTCCGATGTGCTCTTTCTTGGTGTCGATGATGAACACCGCGTCGGGACGACGGGTCATGTGGCGGATGCCGCTCAGGTTCTTCTGCAGCTTGGCCAGTTCGCGGCTCTTGAGGAGCGCTTCCTTCTTCGGCATGAGATCGAACTCGCCGGTCTCCTTCAGACGCTCGAGTTCGAGCATCTTCTGTACCCGCTTGTGGATGGTCTCGAAGTTGGTGAGCATGCCACCGAGCCACCGTTCGTTGATGTACGGCATGCCGCACTTTTCGGCGAAGCCCGCGATCGGATCCTGCGCCTGCTGCTTGGTGCCAATGAAGAGCACCGTGCCGCCCTTGGCCGAGAGGTCGCGCACGAACGCGTAGGCCGTCTCGATGCGCTCGAGGGTCTGCTGCAGGTCGATGATGTAGATGTCGTTGCGCTCACCGAAGATGAAGCGCTTCATCTTGGGGTTCCAACGACGGGTCTGGTGACCGAAGTGGACTCGGGCTTCCAGAAGTTGACGCATCGTGACGATGGCCATGACTTTTCCTCCAATGACTGCGGTTGGGGACACCGGCCGACGCGACACCCGAAGGTGCCGACCGCAGGCTGCGACCGGTGTGTACTGGTCCGACCCGCTGATGCGGGCCTTGGGCAGGCTACCGGCTGGTCGGCGCCGTCGGGCAGGCCACAACCCGCCGACCGACCCGGCTCGGACCCGACCGGGGGGCCAGTCGAGCCGCCGACCGCCAACGGCCCAGGTGACCGGTCGGGTCGACGTAGGTGCCGTCGGCGCGTCGCAGGCTGAGGGTGACCACTCCCCCGGCGGCGTCGCCGACCCGTTCGCCCCGGCGCACCGGGTCGCCCGGACGGGGATTCGGTCCCTCGGCAGCCACGTCGTCGAGGATCATGCCGCCCACGGTCACCACCGTGCCCGGGGCGAACCCGTCGGCCGGGTCGACCGTGATGTAGAGGCGCTCGGCCACGAAGCCGTAGAAAACGACGACCCCGGCCACCGGCGACACCACCGCGTCGCCGAGGCGAGCCACGAAGTCGACCGTGCGGTGTCCGGCGCAATACGGACACGCGGGCTCGACGTACGGCGCCGCCACCGCACCCACCACCGGGGGCTGCAGACACGCCGCGACGGAGACGCCCTGTGGTGACGGCGCGACGGCCAGAACGGAAACGAGAGCGGAGACGAAGGTGTTGATTCCCGACACGGGTCGGGGTGGGCGCGCCGACCCCGGTGGCGACTCAGAGACCGGCCGACGTGAGACGGGCCCGCAACATGATGACGGCTTTGGAGTGAATCTGCGAGACGCGACTCTCGGTCACACCGAGAACGTCACCGATTTCGGCCAGGGTCATTCCCTCGTCGTAGTACAGCGCCACGACCGTGCGCTCCCGATCGGGGAGATTGCGGATCTCGGCGCGCATCAACTGACGCAGCTCGCGGTCCTCGACGATGGCATCGGGGCCCTCGTCGCGCGAGGCCGGCAATTGGCGCGGCTCGGACTCTCCGCCGGCGACCACGTGATCGAGCGGTCCGACGTTGGCCACGGCGAGGCTGCTCAACCACTTGGCCAACTCCTCGTCGCTGATACCGAGTTCGACGGCGATCTCCTCGTCGGTGGGGGCGCGCTTCAACTCGTTGCCCAGTCGCGCGACCGCTTGCTCGATCTGACGTCCCTTCGACCGGATCGAACGGGGCACCCAGTCGAGGGCCCGCAAACCGTCGAGGATCGCACCCTTGATGCGCGGCACGGCGAAGGTCTCGAACTTCCAGCCGAGCGAGGGGTCGAACCGATCGACGGCGTCCATGAGGCCGAAGACCCCGGTCCCCACCAGTTCACCGGTGTCGACCCCGGCGGGCAACCCGGCGGCCACACGGCCAGCGACGAACTTCACGAGCGGCGAGTAGTGCACGATCAACTGATCGCGCGCCGCCTCGTCGCGCTGCTCGACCCAACGAACCCAGGCGCGCTCGATCGCCGGTGTCGTGCGGCTCGGCTTGTCCTCGGGTTCGGTCATCGACGGGTCCGGATCGGGGTCTGGCACCCCCGGATTCAGGCCCGTGGATGCGTGCTGGTGTACACAGACCGTAGACGCTCTTTGCTCACGTGGGTGTATCTCTGGGTCGTGGCCACGTCGCTGTGGCCCAACAACTCCTGCAACGCGCGCAAGTCGGCACCACCGTCGAGCAGGTGGGTGTCGAACGTGTGCCGCAGGGCGTGGGGGTGGGTGGGGCTCGCACTGCGCTCGTCCACGACGCGACGCACGTCGCGCGCGCCGATGCGGCCACCCCGGCCGTTGAGGAACACGGCCGAACCCGAGTCGTCGTTACACACCTCGCGCCGGGAGGAGATCCAAGTGCGCACCGCCTCGGCGGCCGCCTTGGTCATGGGGACCCGGCGCTCCTTTCCGCCCTTGCCCCACACGGTGACCACCGAGCGACGGAGATCAACGCGGTCGAGATCGAGCGAGCACAATTCGCTCACCCGCAAACCGCTTCCGTAGAGCATCTCCATGAGCGCGTCGTCGCGACGTCGACGCCACAAGGGAATCTGGTCGTCGGGATCGGGTTCGAGAATCGACTGCAGTTCGGTGCCGTCGAGGACGCGCGGCAGGCGACCCTCACCGGTGGGCGCCCGTAGTCCGGTCGACGGGTCGATGGTCACCAGTTCGGTGCGGCGGGCCCAGGCGAAGTAGCGACGCAGAGCCGAGGCCTTGCGGGCGATGCTGCGCTTGGCGAAACCCGCCGCGGCGAGATGGGCGAGGTGACGACGCAACGCGAGACGGTCGACCGCACCCGGGCCGTCGACACCGACCTCGTCGCACCACGTCACGAATCCCGCGAGATCGCCGGCGTACGCCACACGGGTGTTGGTCGAGGCCGACGTGAGCGAGGCGACGAAGTCGTCGATGCGCCACTGGTCGCCCGAAGTCGTCGTCATGTGGTCAGGGTACCGACCGGCCGTGAGCCGGTGGACTCAGCGTCGTTCGAACCAACCGCTCGTGCACATCACCCACCCCGTCGACTCGAGTCGCCCCAGCGCGACGGCGGTGTCGGTCAGCGACAGGTCGTGCCGACGGCGCGCCACCTCGGCGATGTCGTCGAGAGTCGACGGCTCCGCACCGAGCACGTCGAGCACCAGCGAGTCGACCCCGGTCGGTCGCGGACGGGAGTCGAACGGAGCAGCGATACGGTCGGTGCCCAACCCGAGCACGGTCAACACGTCCGCGGTGTCGATGACCACGTGCGCGCCGTCGCGGATCAACAGATTGGTGCCGTCGGCGGCGCGAGTGCCGGTCGAACCGGGCACGGCCATCACCGTCACCCCGCGGCGCATGGCCTCACGAACCGTGATGAGCGAGCCGCCTTCGAGACGCGATTCGACTACCACCACCACCTCGCTGAGCGCGGCGATGATGCGGTTGCGCATCGGGAATCGGAACGCCTCGGGGGCCGTACCCGGAGGCGCTTCGGTGCACAACAGACCGCGGGTCGCCATCGCGTGCCAAAGATCGGCGTGCTCGCGCGGGTACACGACGTCGAGTCCCGAGGCCACCACGCCGATGGGTGCACCGCGGTCGTGCGCCCCGGGTTCGTCGCTCGCAGCGAGCACGCCCCGGTGCGCCGAGCCGTCGATGCCGCGGGCCAGTCCCGACACCACGGCCACCCCGGCGTCACTCAGCTCGGCCCCGAGGCGTCGCGCGATGCGGCGTCCGTGCTCGGTCGCGTTGCGGGTGCCGACGATCGCCACCCGACGCGCGTTCAGCGCCCCGAGGTGGCCCCGGGTGAACACGACGGCCGGGGCCGCCGGGTCGAGGGCCAACAGCTCGGGATACCCGGGGCGCCCGAGGACGTGCACGGCGATGTCACCGGCGACATCGCCCGAGAGATCGCCCGGGAGATCGCCGACATCGGGCCGCAGGGCGTCACGCCACAGGCCACCCAGCGTCGTGTGCCGCGCGGTCGTCGGGGCCCGGTCGAGCAACGCCGCCATCGCCGCACTGGTGACCGGCGCGCGACCACCCAACACCTCGACGACCGCGGTCGGGGGATCGTGACGCAACAGTGCACGCAACCGGGTGGCCGTCATGAACGGCAGGCGGGTCAGGCGCACCGCCGCGCGACGTTCGTCGGCCTCGCTCACGTGGACACGGTGCGCGCGTCGTCGCCGCGTCGCGGAGCGACCCGGGCGCGCAGGGCCAGAGCCGCGGCCACGTGACGTTCGCCGAGCGACCCGCAATGCTGCTCGCGATCGGCGATCGTGCGCGCGACGCGTCGGATGCGGTGCAACCCCCGACCCGTGAGTCGACCCGTCTCGAGTTCGTGCCGTAGCAACGCCGTCGCGGAGGCGTCGCCGTTGGCGGGGCGGTCGAGTTCGTCGCCGGCGAGACGCGCGTTGAGCACCCCCTGACGGTCGAGGGCCACGCTGCGAGCGGTGTCGACGCGTGCCCGCACCGCGGCCGTGGTCTCGCCGAGTTGATCGCCGAGCAAATCGTCAACACCCGGTCGACGCACGAGGACGCGTAGATCGAAGCGATCCATGAACGGACCACTGAATCGTCGCCGGTAGCGCGACAAGGCTCCGTCGTCGCACTCGCACGAGCCCGGCGCTCCCCCACCGCACGGGCACGGATTCGTGGCCGCCACCAATGTGAATCGCGCCGGAAGGTCGACCCGCTCGTGGGCCCGATCGATGCGAATCGACCCACTCTCGAGCGGCTGTCGCAGAGCGTCGAGGGTCGCCGGGCCGAACTCGCCGAGTTCGTCGAGGAACAGCACTCCGCCGTGGGCGAGGCTGGCCTCGCCGGGTCGCAAGGTCGACGAGCCGCCACCGATGATCGACACGGTGCTCGCCGAGTGGTGGGGCATGCGAAACGGCGGACACCGCTCGAGTCCGCCCGGCTCGACGCCTTCGCCGGCCGCCGAGCGAACGAGGGCCGTCTCGAGGGCCGTGCGATCGTCGAGCGGCGGCAGCAATCCCGGGAGTCGCCGGGCGAGCATCGTCTTTCCCGATCCCGGCGGTCCGACGAGAAGCAGGTTGTGTCCACCGGCGGCGGCCAACTCGAGGCCGAGACGAGCCGCGTGCTGCCCGCGCACGTCGGCCAGATCGGGCAGGTCGCGCGGGGACTCGCTCGTGCGCTCGCCGACCGGAACGTCGGGCCACGGCGTCCGGGACTCGAGGCAGTCGACGAGTTCGGTCAACGAGGTCGCCACCCGCACCCCGAGTCCCCCGGCGATGCGCGCCTCGTCGACGTTGGCCGTCGGCACGACCACCGTCGTGATCGGATCCATCGACGGGAACTCGTCGGTATCGACCGGCTCGACGATCGACATCACCATCGGGGCCGCGCCGGCGACTGCCCGCACCCGCCCGTCGAGACCGAGCTCACCGATCAGCGCGATTCCGGCCAGAGCCGGGGCCGCGACCTGACCGTCGGCCACGAGGATCGCCAGCGCCATCGCCAGATCGAGCGAGGTGCCCACCTTGCGTCGCGTCGGTGGAGCGAGGTTCACGGTGATGCGTCGCGACGGCCACGAGAAGCCACTCGACAACACCGCCGTACGAATGCGATCGCGCGACTCCCGACAATTGTCGTCGGGGCGCCCGAGGATCGTGAACGTCGGCAGACCGACACCGATGTGAACCTCGACGGCCACCGGGCAACCGCGCGAACCGAGAACGCTCGCCGAGCGCACCACCGACAACATCGTCCACCTCCGGATCGGTGGACGACCTCCGTCGGGTCGCCACCACGACATCGGTGTGTGCGCGGAGCCACCAGTGGCGACATCGGCGCAATCGGTGTGACCGGATTCGCGGTCGACCAACTGCGAGAATGGGAACCCATGGTCCGCTTCCCCCGACTCGTCCCGACGTTGACCGTGCTCGTCGTGTTCGTCGTGTCCGCCGTGCTCGCGGGCTGCAGCGACACCGATCGCAGTGCCGCGCGGTTCTGCGGGAAGCTCGCCGAGGAACTACCCGGCCTGACGGGTCCGCTCGCCACATCGGACGACATCGGCGACCTTGTCGACCGCTACGAGTCGCTCGACAAGATCACGCCGTTGGCGATCCGCGACGACTGGGCGGCGGTGACCGATCTCGTACGGATCGCCGAGACGGTCGACTACGAGGACCCGCGAAGTCTGCAAGACCTCGCCGACGCCGCCTACACCGCCGAACGCAGTGCCCGTTCGGTGGCGCGTTGGGCGGAGTCCACCTGCGGTCTCGCGATGCCCGACGTCATCGGCGTGGAGGGACCCGACACGACCACCATCGCACCTTCCACCACGTCGCCGACGGCGTCCACCGACTCGACCGTCGCGCCCGTGGCCACGACGATTCCCTGAGTCAGACGATTTCGCCGCGCTTCAGGATCACCTTGTCGACGAGGCCGTATTCCTTGGCCTGTTCGGCGGTGAACCAGCGGTCGCGCTCGGCGTCGGCCTGAATGCGCTCGAGCGACTGACCGCTGTGGAACGCGGTCAATTCGGCCATGCGCTTCTTGGTGTAACCCAACTGTTCGACCTGGATCGAGATGTCGGTGGCCTGACCGCGCAACCCGGCCAACGGCTGGTGCATCATGATTCGCGCATTGGGCAACGTGTAGCGCTTGCCGTTGGCGCCGGCGGTGAGCAGGAACTGACCCATCGACGCGGCGAGCCCCATGCACACCGTGGCCACGTCACAGCTGACGAACTGCATGGTGTCGTAGATCGCCATTCCGGCGGTGACCGAACCACCGGGGCTGTTGATGTACAGCCAGATGTCGGCGTCGGGGTCTTCGCCCTCGAGATAGAGCAACTGGGCGCAGATCTGGTTCGCGATGTCGTCGTTGACGTCGGTTCCGAGCATCACCACGCGGTTCTTGAGCAAACGGGTGAAGATGTCGGCGCGGCCGGCGTCGCCGGGCTCGAGGCTCATCGGACGGCCGGGGATCTGATCCATGGTCATACCGCGAGGCTAGCCCTCGGTGGGGCAGAATGTCGGAGTGGCGAGCGACGCGGACTTCACACCGAATGCCGAAGAGTTGATCGCGAACAACCGGCGTTTCGCCGCCGAATTCGCCGATCACGGCCTGGCATTGGCACCCCGGCGACACGTGGCCGTGGTGGCCTGCATGGACAGCCGCATGGACATCTTCCAGATGCTGGGGATGGCCCACGGAGACGCGCACATCATCCGCAACGCCGGTGGTGTGGTGACCGACGACGTGATCCGATCACTGGTCATCTCGCAGCGACTTCTCGGCACTCGCGAGGTGATCCTCATCCATCACACCAACTGCGGGTTGCAGCGGGTCACCGAGGACGAGTTCAAACACGAGATCGAACGCGAATGCGGCATCCGCCCGTGGTGGGCCCTCGAGTCGTTCCGCGACCCGGCCCAGAGCGTGCGCCAGAACATGAAGCGACTGCACCTGAGTCCGTTCATCACGCACAAGTTGCACATCAGAGGTTTCGTCTACGACGTCGACGACGGACACCTCCACGAAGACTCACCGGACTAGTCGCGGCGCACGCCCGAGAACTCCACGACCACCTAGGCGTCGTCGGCCAGTTCGTCACGACACTCGAGCAATCCGGCCAAGCCGGCCGCACCGGTCGGACTCACGTCGATGCCCGTCGACGACGGCGCCAGTTCGGCCGCGCGCACCACGTGATCCTCGCTCGT
The DNA here is from genome assembly GCA_046093625.1 of Actinomycetota bacterium. GTDB lineage: Bacteria > Actinomycetota > Acidimicrobiia > Acidimicrobiales > Ilumatobacteraceae > Casp-actino8. Next base: position 156 of record JBJTFY010000332.1, on the reverse strand, counting down.
CACCACCACTCGGCCCCGGGTCGCACGTAGTTCGAACCCGTCGGCCACCCAGTCGTACGTCTCGTCGTCGAGTATCCCGTCGGCGAGCGAGCGCGGCTCGTCGTCCCAAGGGCGCATGTGACGCGTCCAGTGGGCGGCCATCTCGGGGTCGTCGGC
>JBJTFY010000331.1:0-3509 GCA_046093625.1 Actinomycetota bacterium | reverse complement strand
GGACGAATCTCGGCGTTGCTTGAATTGGGCGCCGGTTTCCATCCCGAACTCTCCGGCCGCGAGAACGTGTTCATGAACGGAGCCATTCTCGGTCTCTCGAAGAAGGAAATCACGGCGAAGTTCGACGACATCGTCGAGTTCGCCGGTTTGGAGAAGTTCATCGACACCCCAGTGAAGAACTATTCGTCCGGCATGTTCGTGCGATTGGGCTTCGCCGTCGCGGCGCACGTCGAACCCGAGGTGCTGCTGATCGACGAGGTCTTGTCGGTGGGCGACGAGAGTTTCCAGCGCAAGTGCGCCGAGCGCATCGAGCAATTCCGGCGTGAGGGACGAACGATCGTCTTCGTGAGTCACGGGCTCGTACAGGTCGAGCAATTGTGCGAAACCTGTGCGTGGCTGGAAAAGGGCGAATTGAAGATGGTCGGGCCGTCGGCCGAGGTGATCTCGATGTATCAGGGCGACAGTCATCATGCCCAGCGGGTCGAAGGCGAGCTGGGTCAGCGATGGGGAAGTGGCGAGGCCCAGATCGTCGCGGTGCGCGTTTGCGACTCCGACGGTCGAACGTCATCGGTGCTCACCACCATGGAAGGCGCCTCGATAGAGGTCGACCTCACGTCGCACATGCCGTTGCAGGATCCGGTGGTGACTCTTCGCATCGACACGTTGTCTGGCCATCCGGTGTGGGGTTCGTCCACACGGCGTAACGGACTGTCTTTGGGCATGCTCGACGGTCCGGCGAAGGTCTCGATACGGATGAAATCACTTCCCTTGCTGGAAGGCGTGTACGACCTGACGGTCGGTCTGACCGATCACACCGAGATGCACCCCTACGACCATTGGGAGAAGCGGGTGCGCTTCGAGGTTCGCCAGTTCAAGTCGTTCGACATCGGCGTGGTCCACGTTCCATCCGAGTGGAGCGTCTCCGGTACGCGTGGTGTGATGCAAGGGGGCTGACGTGGCCTCGACCACCGGCATCATCGTCACCTACGGCCCCACGTCGACGCTCCTCGGGACGATCGAGGCACTGGTGCGCCACGCGACCTCGGAGTTGTCGCGGATTCTGGTCGTGACCCAACCCGACGAGGCGGGTGATCGACAAACCGTGCCGTCGGTTGCTTTCCCGTTGGACGAGATCGCACTCGATGAAAACGTCGGATTCGGTCCCGCCAACAATCTGGCCGTCGACCGGAGTGACACCGAGTTCGTCGCCTTGATCAACCCCGACCTGGTGGTGACGGAAGGTTGGCTGAGCCCGTTGCTGCGCGCACTCGAGGATCCGGCGGTGGCCATCGCTGCACCACCTCTTCTCGGTGCGGCTGGCCCAGTGGGCGACGCCGGCGACGTCATCTTCAGCGACGGGGGAACCGAGGCCATCGGTGACTCGCGCTGGCCGGGGGGCTACGACGCGGCGATGTTCGACCGGGACGTCGACTACACGTCAGCGGCCTGTTGGGTGATGCGACGTGACGTGTTCACCTCGCTCGGTGGTTTCGACCCCCGCTTCGCGCCGGCCTACTTCGAGGACACCGATCTGGCCATGACCGCCTGGTCGCGCGACCTGGCCACGAGGTTGGTCGTCGCGCGACCGGTGATACATCTTCACGTGGGCGCCGACGCCCATCGAGTCACTTTGGGCCAGCGTTCTCGTGTGCAGTTCGAGCAGAAGTGGGCGGCGCAGTTGCGACGCCAGCCGGAGCGACCGTCCCGTGGCTTCGACGCCCGTGCCGCACGGGACCACCGGGCGCGGGCACGGGTGGTCTGGTTGGCGGACGCGGACCCAGCGGGCCTCGAACGCGTGGCCGATGAGGCGGCGAGTGAGGCGCTCGTCAGACCACGCGATCGGGTCACCCTCGTCGTGCCCGATGTTCCGATGGTTGGACGCCTACGACGCCGACACCGATCGTCGGGGCTCGAGATCGTGACCACGAACGCGGGTATCGACTTCTCCGAGGCCACCGAGGTGCGAAGGGTGCCGACGTGAGTCGACGTGCTCGTTGGTGTTTGGTCGTGGCCCTCGGGGTGGTCGGCTACGCGATCAGGTTCTGGATACTGGGTACCCCATCGGGAGAACTGAACGCGGACGAGGCCTTCACGGGCCTGCAGGCCCTGGAGATCGCCAAGGGTGACTTGCCGATCGTCTACCGCGGAATCGGATACACCGGAATCATCGACAGCTACGTCTTCGCGCCGTTCACCATGCTGTTCGGCGCTCGTGTCGTGCCACTCAAACTTCTGACGAGCCTGTGGTGGATCGGGACGTCGGTCGTGATGTTCCGAACGGTTCGTTCGATCCAGCGGTCGGATCAGGTCGATCATCCCGAGCGTTGGGCTTGGTTGGCTGCGGCATTCACCTGGCTCACACCCGGCGCGATGATGGTGGTGTCGACCCGAGCGTGGGAGGCCTATGGCTTGTTGCTCCTCGCCACCTTCGGAGCCGCGGCTTTGGTGCGCGCGGTCGTGCTGGATGCTCTCGTGTCACGTCGACTCACTGTGGTCGCCGGGGCGACGATGGGCGCGGCGTTCTATCTGCACCCGATGACTCTCGCATCGATCATCCCGATGGCTCTCGTTCCGTGCTGGAAGTTCCGTCGAGAGTTTCGTCGGTGGTGGGTGCCGGCTCTCGGCGCGGCGATCATCGTCAACTTGCCGTTCCTCGCCTGGAATCTGAAGAACGATTGGCTCAGCCTGTCGCAGCCGTCGCCGCCGATGAACAGCACGTGGGACAGGCTGAGCAGCTTCTTCACGGGTCTGTTGCCGCGAGCCCTCGGCACCATGAACATCGACGGAGGTTGGACGTGGGGCGCCGCCTCGGTGATTCTTTACTTGGCGTTGCTGGGCCTGGCGGCCCGCGGTGTTTGGTCGTTGGCCACCCGTGTCCCGGGCGGTCTCGTGCTCGCATTGCCCACGGTGCTGTGCTGGCCGATTTTGGCACTCTTCAACAACATGTGGTTCGTTTCCGACGGTCGTTACTCGAGCGTCGGGTTCCCCTTCTTGATAGTGGCGATCGTCGTCGGCGGATGCGATGTCGTGCGAGTTGGAAAGAACGCCCGTTTCGAGCCACGGGTGGTTCTCGCCACGGTGATCGCTTGGCCGTTGTTCCTGGTTCTGCCGTGGTTGTCCGCCAACGCCGGAGATCGCGTCGATGATCCCAACGCTCGCACCCGACTCTTGGTCGACGCGCTTGAGGAGGCCGGGTTTCGATTCGCGGCGGGCAACTATTGGTTGATGAATCCCATCGAGTACCAGAGTGGCCAACGCATTCACGTGGCGGTCGCCGGACATCCATGGGGTGCGATCTTTCCGTGGCGCGAGAAACTCCCGTGGGGAGTGTCTTTCGCGCAACGTCAGTTGGAGGTTCTGGGTCAGGAGCCGCTCGACGTCGCTTACGTGTTCCTCGCCGATGACGAGCAGGTCGGTGCGCTGCCGTTGCCCGTCGATCAGTACGAGCGGCGCGAGTTGATGGGGGCCGTGCTGTATCTTCCTCTGGTGCCCGAGTGAGTAGGGGCGAC
>JBJTFY010000330.1:0-18379 GCA_046093625.1 Actinomycetota bacterium | reverse complement strand
GCCGACTCGCGTGTGAGCACGACGCCGCTCAACGCCAACGAGGCGAGCACCCACCGGTCCCGCATCGCGGCGCCGACCCCCAGCAACACGAATGCGACCACGGTGATCTCGGTGAGATCCTTGGCGATGGTGAAGGCGAATCCGTAGTAGGAGGCCAGAGCCAGACCCCACCACGGACTTCGATCGTGTCGGGCTGCGAGCAACCCACCGAGTCCGGCGATCACTCCGAGTCCGACGACGTTCACCGCCACCAAACCGAACGTGACGGGGAGGAGTGTTCCCAGCGTCAGCGCCCAGGTGACGGCGGGGTACCCGATGCGTTGCAGACGCACTTCGCTGTCGAGGGTGACACCGTTCGACGTGCGCTCGAAATCAAGGGGCGATGAAGCCATGCGGTAGTAGAACTGGCCGTCGTAGCCGGCGCCGCTCTCGAGGGGGAGCGACGAGTCGGCACTCAACAGGTCGCCGGCCCCGACGAAGCTGCCGAGGTCGCCGTCACCGACCGACCACAGGCGCACGAGAACGAACAACAGCGCCGCGGCGGCGGCGACGACACCGACCAGAACCGGTGACTTCCTGTGCGAGACGTCGGTGTCGATTCCCCGACCTTAGAACGAACGGTCCTCGACCGGGTTCCACTTCGATTCGAAGTACAACCGATCCTGCTCGACCAGGCGGCCGAAATCCGTTGGTGGATCAGAATTGATGGTCACACTGTCGAGGTGACGGCACCGGGCCGATGCTGAGATCACCGCGCGTCGATTCATGGTTCGCGTGATCCAGCACACGATGTCATCGTCGCCGTACCACCAGCGCAGGTTTTCGTCGAACGTCCACGATGACACGAGATCGTGGCGAAGCATCATGGCGAAACCCGCCATGCCTCCGGTGCCGTCGTAGCGCGACCGACAGGTGTCGAAGACCTCGTGATCGGTCGAGATGTCGACGTTCGAGTAGTTCGGGCAGATCAATCCGACAGTGGGATCGACGTCCAGCGATCGCGCCAGTGAACCGAGACAGTCGGCTTCCAGACGTACGTCATCGTTGAGGAACGCAATGTGCGTTCCGGGTGTGGTCGTCGCCATGCCCCGGTTCCACATGTGTTGGATGCCGCTGCCCAGGGGAACCACAATCCGGTGAACGATCACGGGAAGCTCGGGAAGGTTCCGGCTCGCCTCGTCGCCGTCGACCACCACGCAGATACCGCTCACGGTGTCGTCGACGAGTACGTCGCCCAGCAGGCTCATGAGACCGGCCACGTTCGACTTCGTGGGGATGACGACGCTCACACCGGACGACACGTCTTCACGCTAGTGCTGGCGGGGAAGCTGGAGCCCGAGAGGGGAATCGAACCCCTGACCTACGCATTACGAGTGCGTTGCTCTGCCGACTGAGCTACCCGGGCGGGCGAACGAGCAGGCTACCGGCGAACTAACGGTCCGACCATTTGGTGCCGGGGAGGAAGTACCGCTTGGCCCACACCCCGCGGGGATCCTCTCCGGACACCGGCATCCGCCACGTCGAGATCTTGGTGGTGGGGTCGCTCAGGGCCAAGCCGCACAGGGCCCGGGGTTGATCGTCGGTGCCGTCGACGTACCCATCGGCGGCTTCAGGTGGCACGTACCGTCGCGCGATCGATCGGTAGATGTCGCGCCAGGCGTCGTCGTGACCGGGCGCGTGTTTGACGGTCACACGACCCTGAAGGGTGACCTTGCGCCACGGTGCGCTCTCTTCGTCGATGGAGATCCCGACGCGGGGATCGCGTTCGATGTTGTGCCAGATCACGGCCGGCGATCGTGGTGTGAAGAGCAACTCGCTCCCGATGACGATGAACCACTTGGGGAGCACCGGAGGCTTGCCGTAGTCGTCGACGGTACCGATACGTGCCAGGTGCCCGGGTTCGTCGAGAAAGGCGTGTGTCTCGATCCGACTCAATTTGGGCATGGTGCCTCCTCAGTCGTGGATGTGCGGCAGCGACATGAACAGGGTTTGCAACAGCAGATTCTCGTTCACATTGCGGCCGAGGCTCACGTTGGCCTCGCGAATGCGGCTGATCGCCTGGATGTAGCCGTCCATCTGGTGGTGGGCCGTCTTCTCGGTCGCGTCGCGCAGCGCCTTGGCGTACACGCGTGACATGATGCGCAACCCCGATCGGATCTCGTCGGTTTCCGAACGACGGATCTCGCGCTTGTGTCGCTCGAGAATCCGCCGACGCCCCGCGCCCCGCAGACCGAGCGTGCGCTCGCGTTCCTCGAGGTCGGCGATCTCGCGGGCGTGAACCCGTTTGTACGGCTCGAGCGCCTCGTCGATCGCGGCGCGAATGGTCGCGGTGAGTTCGAGCGCGGTCGCGGCGGTGCCGTCGAGGCGGCGGGGCACCATGGAGAACATGTTCATGCGCTCGGCCAGTCCGTGATCGTCCACCAGGATCCGGGCGCGCGCGAGATCGCCGGCCACCATTTCGGCCACCGACTCGGCCAACGCGGGCATGACACCTTCGCCCACGAGGGTGTCGGCGACCAGGTGATCGGGGATCGCCGAGAAGTCGAGTCGGACGCAACGTGACTCGATGGTGATCAAGTGTGCCGGCACCTCGTCGGTGAGCAGAATGATCACGTTCTGGGCATCGGGCTCCTCGATGGTCTTCAGGAGTGCCGCGGTGGCAAAGGGAGCGAGAAGATGCAACTCGTGCATGATCGTCACCCGTCGACCACTCTCGACCGACGACATGCCGGTGACGTCGACCAGTTCCTCGCGGGCTTGTTCGAGTGAAATCGACGCGCCTTCGCGTTCGATCTCGTGCACGTCGACGTGCTCGCCCCGCATCACCAGCCGGGCCACACGCTCATCGGCGTCCTCGCTGCCTTGCAGTTTGACGGCGGCGAAGGCCCGGGCCGCGGTTTCCTTGCCGCATCCGGGTGGTCCGACGAACAGGTACGCGTGCGCGGGGGAGTCGGCGAGGGCCCGCAACAGTTCGACGACCCGCTCCTGTCCGATCACCGAGTCGTAGACCGAGATGGACACGTCACATACCCAGTCGTTCACGTACCGCGCTTCGCACCACCGTGGCGATCGCGGCCGGGTCGCCGGTGCCGTCGACCACGACCCAACGATCCGGGTCGTTCGCAGCCATCGTGTGGAAGCCGTCGCGCACCCGTACGAAGAATGCGTCATCCTCCCGCTCGAAGCGGTCGAGGTCGCGGTGGGTGAGGCGCGCCATCGCGCTGTCGTGCGGCACGTCGAGCAACACCACCAGGTCGGGCCAGCACGACGCCAGGGCCCAGTCGTTCACCGACCGCACTGTGTCGAGCGGAAGTCGGCGTCCGAAACCCTGGTAGGCGAGCGTGCTGTAGACGCTGCGGTCGCTCACCACGTGTTCACCACGCGTCAAGGCCGGCATCAGCACCTCCGCACGATGTTGTGCCCGATCGCCGGCGATCAGCAACGCTTCGGCCACCGAATCGAGGTGCGTGTTGGCGGTGTCGTGCAGAACGTCCCGAATACGTGCACCGATCTCGGTTCCACCGGTCTCGCGCGTGGAGGTGACCGCCATCCCTTCGGAACGCAACGCCTCGGTCAACAACCGTGATTGCGTGGACTTCCCGCAGCCCTCGATGCCCTCGAATGCGATGTAGAAGGCCGCGCTCACGACTTCTTCTTAGCCGCTGCCTTCTTGGCGGGCGAGGCTTTCTTGGGTGCGGCTTTCTTGGTTGCGGTGGCCTTCTTGGCCGTCGCCCTCGTGGCGGTCTTGCGTCCGGTCGACTTCGCTCCGGGAACCTGACCCTTTTCGATCATCGCTTCTCTCCGCAACACCAACAACTCGTAGGCGCGCTCGGCGAGCATGTCTTCGAGTCGATCGCCTTTGCCCAAGGAGGCGTTCACCTCTCCGTCGGTGATGTAGATGCCGAACTTCCCGTCCTTGGCCACCACGGCACGACCACTCACGGGGTCGGTTCCGAATTCGCGCAAGGGTCCGATGTTGGGTGAGGTGGCGCGTCCGCGACGAAAAATTTTTGGCAGTGCGTAGATGGCCAACGCCTCGTCGAGGGAAATGGTCAGCAGGCGCTCCTCGCTGTCGATGGTTCGGTAGTCCTTGCCCTTTTGCAGATACGGGCCGAACTTGCCGTTCTGGGCCGTGATTGGCTCGCCATCGCTGGGGTCGACGCCCAGGGTGCGGGGCAGGGTGAGCAGCTGCTCGGCGTCGTGCATGGTGATGCGATCAAGGACCATCGTCTTGAACAGGCTGACCATCTTCGGCTTCTCCATGCCGAGCGGCGGTTGTTCCATCGTGCCCCATTGGACGTAGGGACCGAAGCGTCCGTTCTTGGCGAACACCGGGAGTCCGTCCAACTCACCGATGGGTTCGTCGCTCTTGGGCATGGCGAGCAGACGCAACGCCATGTCGAGGGTGAGTTCGTCGGGAGTGAGCGAGTCGGGAACCGACGCGTTGTCGTCGCCGCGCTTCACGTACGGCCCGTACTTTCCGGGCTTCACCGCCACCACTTCACCGGTGGTCGGGTCGGCGCCCAGCGTGAACGAGTTGATCTCGGCGGCGTCGATGTCGGCGATGTTCATCTCGATGAGACGCTTCAGACCGAGATCGTCCTTACCGCCGAAGTAGAACTGACGGAGCCATTCGTCCTTGGCCAGCGTTTTCCGGGAGATCTCGTCGAGATCCTCTTCCACCCCGGCGGTGAACTGATAGTCGACGATGGTGCCGAAGTGTCGCTCGAGCAGGTTGACCACCGCGAAGGCGGTCCAGGTGGGAACGAGGGCCTGACCCTTCTTCCACACGTACCCCCGGTCCTGCACCGTCTGGATGATCGAGGCCCAGGTGGACGGGCGACCGATGCCCAACTCCTCGAGTTTCTTCACGATGCTGGCCTCGGTGTAGCGCGCCGGCGGTGTGGTCTCGTGGCCGGAAGGGTCGATGGAACGCACGGGGACGAGGTCACCCACCTTCAACGCCGGCAGCAGCGCCTCGGCCTCGTCGGTGGCGTCCTCTTCGCGAGCCTCTTCGTAGGCCTTGCGGTGGCCGGCGAACGTGATGGTGGTTCCGCTGGCCGCGAACTCGCAGTCGTTGGTGGCCTCACCGGCCGCGGCCACGGCGGTGGCCCCGAGTCGGATGGACACGGTGACGCCGGTGGCGTCGACCATCTGCGAGGCCAGGGTGCGCTGCCACACCAAGCGATACAGGGCGAGGTCGGGGCCGCTCAATTGGCTGGCCACGGACTCGGGGGACCGCAGCGGCAGGGTGGGGCGGATCGCCTCGTGGGCCTCCTGGGCGTTCTTCACCTTGTTGGCGTAACGACGGGCGGTCGGGGGCAGGTAGTCGGCGCCGAAGTCGGAGCGAATCTGGCCCCGCACGGCGTCGAGGGCCTCGTCGGCCAGGGTGACCGAGTCGGTACGCATATATGTAATGAATCCCCGCTCGTACAGACCCTGGGCGGTGCGCATCACCTGTTGGGCCGACATGCGCAGCTTGCGACCGCCCTCCTGCTGCAGGGTGCTGGTCATGAAGGGGGCCTTGGGGGACGAACGGTACGGCTTGTCCTCGACCGAACGCACGGTGACGGGGGCATCGGCCAAACGGGCGACCAGGCTGTGGGCGGCGGCCTCTCCCAGTACGACGACGCCCTCCTTCACGTGGCCGGTGCTGTCGAAATCCTTTCCGGTGGCCACGCGGCGACCGTCGACTTCCAGCAGAGCAGCCGTGAACGAGGGGGTGGTGGCCGACACCAGGTCGAGACCCCAGTAGCCCGCGGTCACGAAGGCGATGCGCTCACGTTCGCGTTCGACGATGAGCCGCACGGTGGGGCTCTGCACCCGACCGGCCGACAAGCCGCGGTTCACCTTTCGCCACAACACGGGGGACACCTCGTACCCGAACAGGCGGTCGAGGATTCTGCGCGTCTCCGCCGCGTCCACCAATCCGAAGTCGAGATCGCGTGGTGTGGCGAAGGCGTGATCGATGGCGGCCTTGGTGATCTCGTGGAAGACCACGCGGTGCACGGGCACGCCGGGCTTGATGGCCGACTTCAGATTCTCGAGGAGATGCCAGCTGATGGCCTCACCCTCGCGGTCCTCGTCGGTCGCGAGGTAGATCGCGCTGGCCTGCTTCACCAACTGGCGGAGTTCCTTGACCACCTTGGCACCACGCTCGGTGAGTTCGTACGTGGGCTTGAAGTGGTTGTCGACGTCGACGGCCAGACCCTTGGAGGGCAGATCGGCGACGTGGCCAACGGAAGCGCGGACGTCGTATTCGGAGCCCAGGAAAGACGCGATGGTCTTGGCCTTGGCGGGTGATTCGACGATGACGAGGGGCTTGGACATATATAAAGCGTTACGAGAGACCGTGGAGGTTTGTCAAGCCGTCTGTTTATCGCCGATGTGCGAATGCCCCTCTACATCGATCTTCGGAAGGACTCGGTCGAGCCACTTCGGGATCCACCAATTGCGCGCGCCGAGAAGTTCCATCGTCGCAGGTACGAGCACCATTCGCACCAGAGTGGCGTCGATCAGAACAGCGACGGCCAAACCCATGCCAAAAAGTTTCACGGTGCGGTCGTCGCCGGCCACGAAACTTCCGAAAACGGCCACCATGATGAGCGCCGCCGCCGTGATCACGCGCGCCGTGGCGGCCAAACCGTCGGCGACCGCAGTGGCGTTGTCGCCGGTGCGGTCGAACTCTTCTTTCATGCGCGAGAGCAGGAACACCTCGTAGTCCATGGACAGACCGAACACGATGGCGAAGAGCATCATCGGTATGAACGGATCGATCGGTCCGGCGGCCCCGATGCCGAACAGATCGGCGGCCCAACCCCACTGGAAGATGGCCACCACGATGCCGTAGGCGGCCCCGATCGACAGCAGCGTCATGATCACGGCCTTGAGCGGCACGAGGAGACTGCGGAACACCGCCATCAACAACAGGAACGACAGCAGCAGTACGGCGCCCACGAACAGGAACACGCGGCGGCCGAAGTAGTCACTGAGATCGACGCCGATCGCGGTGAAACCTCCGACGTTCACGACCACCCCCGAGTCGCCGATGGCCGGCGGAAGCACGTCGTCGCGCAGGCGGTGCACCAGGTTCGAGGTGCCCTCGGCTTGGGGCGACTCGCGTTGCACGACCTTCCAGATCACGAGTCCGTTGGGCGCCGGCACCGCCGGGGACACGAACACCACGTCGGGATCGGCGTCGACCGCGGACGCGATGCGCTCGAGCGTCGCCTCACTGGTGCCCGCGGGAACCTCGGCCACGAGTTGGAGTGGGCCGTTGAAACCCGGTCCGAAACCTTCGGCGAGCAGGTCGTAGGCGCGGCGCGCGGTCTGCCACTCGGCGCGATTGCCGTTGTCGCTGAGGGCGAGACGCATGTCGAACAACGGAACCGTGAGGACCAGCAACACGCCGAGGCCGGCGATGAACGAGGTCCACGGACGCTTCTGCACGAAACGGCTCCAACGGAACCAGAACTGCTGGTCCTTGGGCTTGGCGGCGCGGTGCTTGATCGGCACCCGCCACGACCGTACGGCGAAGCTGAGTGCGACGATCACCACCGCGGCGAGCAGACCGATCAACAGAAGAGCGATCGTGCCGAGAAAGATCACTCCGAAGAGCGAGAGTGACGCGAAGACGATGAGCGACCACAACGCCGCGCGGGTGGTGACGTCGATGCGGTGTCCGACCAGCGACAGCAGCGCCGGCAACAGCGTGAGCGCCGCGATCACCATGATGCCCACGGTGACCGAACCGCCGATGGCCAGGCCGTAGATGAAGTTCATGCCCATCATGTACATGCCGAGCAACGAGATCATCACGGTGATGCCGGCGAAGAGAACGGCCCGCCCGGCGGTGTCGACCGCATCGACGGTCGACTCCTCGGGGTCGAGGCCGGCGCGCAGTCCCTCGCGGAACCTCGTCACGATGAAGAGCGCGTAGTCGATACCCACGCCGATGCCGATCATCGCCCCGATCTGCACGACGAAGTCGGGCATCTCCATGACGTGGCTGATCATCGCGATCACCGCGACTCCGGTGCCGAGACCGATGAGCGCGGTCCCGATGGGGAGACCCATGGCCAGTACCGAGCCGAACGCCAGCACGAGGATGATGACCGCGGCCAGCAGGCCGACGACTTCGCTCTCGGGCAATTCGAACGACACGAACGGGTCACCGCCGTACTCGATCACCAGTCCGTCGGGGAGACGACCGGAGTCGATGATCGGGTCGCCGACGGCGCGTATTTCGGTGCCGATTCGCTCCTGATCGCCCTGCGACTCACCCGACGGGAGGCGAAGGACGGCGTAGGCGATCGTTCCCCCGTCGCTGACGAGCGTGGGGTTGTCGTAGGGGCTCTCGACACTCACCCCGTCGACACCGTCGACGATCGCGTTCAAGAAGTCGTCGATCGCCGAACGGGTGGCGGTGTCGTCGAAGCCGTTCGACGATTTGAAGACGATCTGGGCGTCGGTGATGGTGTCGCTGTCGGGGAACGCCTCGCGCAAAAGGTCGAGCGCGCGCAGGCTCTGGGAGTCGGGAATCGAGAATCGGGTCTCGAACGCACCACCACCGAGGGCACCGTTGGCGACCCCGCTACCTCCGACGAGCGCCACCAACCAGAAGATGATGGTGAGCCAACGATGACGGAAGCACCAACGACCGAGACGAGCGAGCATGATTTCCTTTGGCGCCGTTGGGGGGTTCGGACGAAAAGCGCCTGTCGCAGGCTACGGTCAGCCATGTGAACGACCCTCGGATCGCGCTTGGTTGGAATGTCACATGGGACGCCGTGTGGGATTCGGTCGTGCGCGACGGCGCTCCGGCGACCGGGCGACCCGGGCGGGTGGCCCGGCTCGATCGGGGGTGGAGCACCATCTGGTTCGGGGCGCCCGACAGCGGACTCGACCCGGTTCGGGCCCGCAACATCGGGGCCGAAGTGGCGGTCGGTGACTGGGTGGTGGTCTCCGGCGACGGTGAGCGTGTCGAAACGGTGCTCCCCCGGCGCAGTGCGTTCGTGCGGCGGGCCAGTTTCGAGGGGCAACGAGCCGAGGCGCACACCATCGCGGCGAACATCGACGTCGTCTTCTTGTTGCACGCCTTGGTCGCTCCGCCGAACCAACGCCGACTCGAACGCGAGTTGGTGTTGGCGTTCGACAGTGGAGCCCAACCCGTGTTGGTGCTGTCGAAACTCGACCTGATGGACGACGTCACCGAGACCGCGGCGCGGGTGGCCACACTGCAGGCCGTGGCCCCCGACGTGCCCGTTCACGTGGTGAGCGGTGTCCGCGGTGACGGACTCGACGAGCTCGGTCGGTACGCCGCGGGCTACCGGTCGGTGGCTCTGCTGGGGGCCAGTGGAGTGGGCAAGAGCACGATCGTCAACGCGTTGGTGGGCGGCCAGGTGCAGAGCACCGGTGAGGTGCGCGAGGGTGACCAACGAGGGCGCCACACCACCACCGCGGTGCAGTTGGTGGCGTTGCCGAGCGAGCCCATCGGCGCGGCGGGCTGGCTCATCGACACGCCCGGCGTGCGGGCGGTCAGCCTGTGGTCGAGTGGCACCGGCATCGAACGGGCATTCGCCGACGTGTTCGGATTGTCGGAGTCCTGCCGCTTCCGCGACTGCAAGCACGACGAGGAACCCGGCTGCGCGGTCAGTGCCGCGGTGCGCGACGGCTCTCTCGATCCGCGACGTCTCGACAGCATGAAGCGATTGGTCGCCGAGGAGGCGGCGCTCGAAGAGGAACAGCGGGCGCGCCTCAAGGTCGAGGACCGGCGCGGTTTCCGCAAGCGCAAACCCTGACGGGTCAGAGCTCGCCGTCGTCGAGACGACGCAACACGGTGACCGCGTGTTCGCGCACCGCTTCGATGTCGGCCAGCCGTTGGGCGCCGCGCACTTGTTGGGCGATGCGCGGATTGCGCACGAAGCGGTCGGCGTCTCGCATCATGAAGTCCCAGTAGAGAGTGGTGAACGGACAGGCTACGTCACCGGTGCGCTTCGTTCGGTCGTACGCGCAGCCCTTGCAGTAGTCGCTCATCTTGTGGATGTACGCGCCTCCGGACGCGTAGGGCTTGGTGGCCATGATGCCTCCGTCGGCGTATTGCGACATGCCGATCACGTTGGGAACCATCACCCACTCGGCGCCATCGACGAAGTTCGCCCACATCCAGTCGGTCAGGGCCTGCGGATCGACACCGGCCGTGAGGGACAGGTTGCCGATCAACATCAGACGCTGGATGTGGTGGGCCCACCCGTGGTCGTTCACCTCCGCCATCACCGTCGACATGCAACGCATCCGGGTGGGGGCGCCCGTGAAGAGGGGCGGTAGCGGACGTCGGGCATCGAGGGCGTTCGATGCGGCGTACCCGGGCATCTGGTCCCAGTAGAGGCCCCACACGTACTCGCGCCAGCCGATGACTTGTCGGATGAACCCTTCGGCCGACGCGATGGGCACTCTTCCCTCGTCGAACGCCCGCTGCACCGCGTGGCACACCTCCCCCGGGGTGAGCAAACCGATGTTGAGATACGGCGAGAGCAACGAGTGCGCGAGATGCCAGTTCGACGCAGTCATGGCGTCCTCGTGCGGCCCGAACTCGGGGAGGAGTCGGGTCACGAAGTGATCCAGACGTCGCAGCGCGCCCTCGCGGGTCGTCGCCCACAGGCCGGTGGGGTCGGCACCGACACAGTGCGGGCGCAGTTCGTCGATCACGGCCCGGTCGACATCGTCCAACTCGTCGACGAGCGGCGCGGGCCAACGCGTGGCCGCGTCCTTGGGCGGTGGTTCGCGGTTGTCGGCGTCGTGGTTCCAGACCCCGCTCACCGGCTCATCGCCGTCCATCAGGAAGCCGAGTCGGCGCCGTTGCCAGCGATAGAAGACCTCCATCTTGAAGGTCTTGCGCGTGCGCAGCCAGTCGGCTTTCCACGCGGCGAACTCGTCGTAGTGACACAGGAACTGGTTTCCCCGAACCACGACGCATCCTTGCTGTCGCACCATGTGCAACGCCGACCAACTGGCGGGTTCCATCACCTCGACGTGTTCGGGGCCGAATTCCTCGCGGTGCGCGCGCAGCCCGGCCGCCAACGACGGGGCGCTTCGGTAGTCGACCATCCAACCGTCGGTGCGCAGTCGCTCGGCGAAGCGACGCATGGAGGTGATGACCAAGTGGGCTCTTTGGATGTGCCACTCCTTCGAGCGCACCTTGCCGACACTCTCGACCATCAGAACACGGTGCGTGCGCGGGTTCGCCGCGGCCAGGGCGGCGAACGACGTGTTCAGTTGGTCACCCAGAACCCAGACGGTGCGCGACGGTTCGGCCACGGGATCAGTGTGCTTCACGCGTCAAGCGGATGCGATGTCGTGGATGGACGTCGCCAGCGCGATGGCGTCGGCCAGACCGAGACGCGTCAGGCGCTCGAGGATCGCGGGGTTGGAACACACGACCGTGAATTGCTTGCCGGCCTCTCGTTGACGGTGAGCGGCGGCGATCAGAACCCCGGCGGTCGTCGCGTCGATCACGGTGATGCCGTCGAGGTCGAGCACGACCGACCGGTCGACACCCACGTGACGATCGAGCAGGTCCGACAACCGGGGGAGCGACGACAGATCGAGGGCGCCCGCACAACCGATCACCCGATGGTCACCGACAGTCGAGACGTCGAAGCTCACGCGGTCAACCTAGCGGTGGCTCGAGCAGCATGGTGAGACGCGATTCGAGGGTGACGGCAGGGAAGAAGCGACCCACCACCGGGACGTCGGTGTCGACCACGGTGCGGGCCACGACGGTGACCCACCGGTCGTCGGTGGTCACCTGCAGGTCGATGCTCTGGTCGTCGAGCGCCCCGCGGGCCGCCGCGGTCGGGTCGACAGCGACCGAAGCCGCCCGGGTGAGGTTCCACGTGGTGGTCTCCAGTGCGGCGCGACGGGACACCACCGCGGCGAGTTGCACGAGGCACAACACCAGAACGACCACCAAGGGAAGCAGGAGTGCGAACTCGACCGTGGCCTGACCGCGATCGCGCACCATCCTGACGCGAACCGGCCGGCGCCGATCAGGGGAGTCGTGAAGTGATGCCATCAATGACGGAGTCGAAGAGCGAGCCGATCTTGCCCGCTCCACCCCCTCCGGTGGCCCAGGCGATCACGAGCAGGGCGATCAAGCCGGCGGCGAGCATCACGAGCGCGTACTCGGACGTGGCCTGACCGGAATCGCGGGTGTCATCGGTCGTACTCATCGTTGTCCTTTCAGGTGACCGGGCCGAGGTGGCCGAAGGTGTCGACGATCACCGGGACGATCACGAGCACCACGAACGACGGGAGTGTGCACACCACCAACGGAACGGCGAGTCGCACGGGCAATTGGCGGGCGTCGCTTTCGGCGCCCCGGCGGCGTCGATCGCGGGCGTCGAGTGCGAGTTGGAACGCCAGGTGGTCGATGGGTACCCCGAGGCGTTCGCCGTCGGCGAGCACGTCGAACAGTGCTCGGGCGTGCTCGCCACCTCGTACGGCCTCGACGAACCGATCGCCCTCGTCGAGCCGTTCGAGCACCCGGTCGAAGTCGGGTCGCAGCGAACCGGGCACCAACGGGGTGACGACGCGCACCGCCTGCACGGGTGTGAGGCCCGCGCGGAGGGCCGCCACCAGCAAGTCGGTCGTGTCGGGCAACTCGTCGACGACCCGTCGCCGATCGTGGACCACTCGTCGACGGGCCCGACGTCGCGCGATCACGACCACCGCGATCATCAGCAACACGACGTTCATCGCGGGTGCACCAACCGTCGGGCCCAGACCCGGCCGAGCAGGTTGAGGCTCGCGCCGATCGCCAGACAGGACCAGCCGAACGGTGTGGCGAACATCGTGTGGCGCAGGCTCGGCGAGTCGGTGAGCAACAGACCACCACAGGCGACGGGCAGCCACGTGATGAGACGGGTGGAGGCCGCCGCGGTCGAGGCGTGCACCAAGCGTTCGGCGGCGAGGTGGCGACGCTCGTGCAGGGTCGCCACCACCGAATCGAGATTGGCGACGATGTCGCCACCGTGGGTCGCGCACAACGACAGACTTTGCAACGTGAGCACCGCGTCGCGGTCGTTCTCGGTCGCCAGCAACTGGACGCACGCCTCGTGCAGTGTTCGTCCGGAGGCGAGAGATCGTGCGAGGGCCCGCGTGAGATCGGTCGGGTGCTTGGTGGTGCTGTCGACGATGGCACCGATGAGCGACCGTGACGAGCGCAACGATCGCACGATCGACTCGAGGGCTTCGGCGAGTCCCTCGTTGCCGACGGACTCGCGGACCACTCGTTTACGCGACGTTCTCATGAACGCGTTCGTCGCAGTGGTGCACCTCGATCACGTGGTCGATCACGCGCCGTCCGTCGGGCCGACGTACCAGGTGGACCACGGTGCCGAAGGCCCGGCTCACCAGCCGACGCACGTCGTCGAGACGCCAGTTCGGTGCCGCTTGCGACACCAACAAGTCGATCCGTTCGAGCGCCTCGACGGCCGAATTGGCGTGCACCGTGGACATCGAGCCCACGTGTCCGGTGTTCATCGCCTGCACCAACGTGAGGGCCTCGGGACCGCGCACCTCGCCGACGATGATGCGATCGGGGCGCAGTCGGAGTGCGGTGCGCAACAAGTCGTCGAGCCCCACGTGGCCGCGTCCTTCGGCGTTGGCCGGGCGGGCCTCGAGGCGCACGGCGTGACGCGTGCGCACCGGCAACTCGTGGGTGTCCTCGATGATCACGAGGCGTTCGTCGACGGGGCGGTGCTCGAGCAGGCTCGCCACCAACGAGGTCTTGCCCGATCCCGTGGCCCCGCTCACGAGGAGATTGCCGCGGGGTTCGACCAGCAGTTGCCACACTCGTTCGTCGACACCGAAGTCGTCGAGTGCGTGGACGTCGGGCCGGAACAACCGGAATGCCACGCACGTGCCACCGACGGCGATCGGTGCGATCACCGCGCACACGCGGGTGCCGTCATCGAGGCGGGCGTCGACCATCGGCGACAGTCGGTCGAGTCGTCGGCCGAGCGGGGCCAGCAGTCGCTCCAAGTGGGCGTCGATGAGTCCCGAGGCGAGATCGTCGACGCGTTGCAGGTGACCTACTCGCTCGACCCACACCTCGACTCCGTTGTTGACGAGGATGTCGGTCACGGTCGGGTCGTGGGCCAGCGTGGCCAGTGGAGCGGGTAACGCGGTCACGAGGCCGTGCGGAGCGGCTCGGACAGCACGTCGCGCAGCGGTGACGACAGCGACGATGGCAGCCGACCATGAAGCAGTCCGGCATCGACGCGGCGTGCCACGGTCGGATCGACGGCGACGACGGCCGCGACCGTAATCCCGAGGACCGACTCGACGTCGCGGGGACGGAGAGCGCGTTGGCTCTCGTCGACGACGATGACCGAATCGGTGCGTTCGGGCCTCGCCACTGCTCGGCGCAGCGCGAGATAGCACGGACGCACCACCAGCAGACTGCGATCGGCCACCTCGACGAGACACGACGGCGTCGGTCCGGCTCCGCAGTCGACGATCACCGTGTGGCCGGCGTTCGAGCGAGCCACGAGGTGCCCGACGAGGCTCGTCCAGGCCGCCGATTCGGGTGCGGGCACCGAACTCTCACCGCGGGGGACGACGCGCAGGTTCTCGTCGAGTTCGATGTCGGTTTCGAACGGCGAGGTGGATCGGTCGGAGTTCAACCATTCCGCGAGTCCGGCCACCGGAGTGGTGGAGCCGAAGATCGCCGGCTGGTCGCCCCCGAGGTCGACGAGCGTGGTGAGTCCGGTGCGTGCGGCGATCGACGCCAACGCGGCAGTGACGACCGAGGTTCCGGAACCACCTTTGACCGAACGACAGATGACGAGCATGGGCACCCCCGGGTGCGGTCGAGGGGAAGTCGTCGTGGGTGGGCGCGCGGCGGGTCGCGCCGGAGAGGGTCAGGCGGACTGCAGCTTCTTGGCTGCGGCCGCCACCAAGGCCACGAGGGCGATGAGCATGATGAGGCGCTTCATGGCGTGAAGGATAGCCCTCGGGTGCGCGAGCACTACCCTGCTGAACGGAGGTGTCCGGGTACCTGGTGGGCTCCGCCGCCTTCAAAGCGGTTGGGACGAGCGACCCTCGTCCGGCGGGTTCGATTCCCGTCCACCTCCGCCAATCGATCAGCCACTCGTCCTCGAGGGAGAGCCATGTTGTTTCCGATTCGCAAGATCCTCACGGTGGTCGAGGAGATCCATCACGACCTCGGTCCCGCCCCCGAGACCCCGGCCGTCAAAGGCGCGGTGGCGGCGGTCGTGGGGAATCCGTACGTCGGCCGCTGGGTGGACGACCTCAGCCCCGCGGTCGACGAGTTGCGCGCCTTGGGCGAGCGACTCGGCAACATCCTCATCGGCCATCTGGGCGGTGACCCGGCCCGTATCGACGGCTACGGCAAAGGCACGATCGTCGGTTCGGCCGGCGAGATCGAACACGGCGCGATGTGGCACATCCCCGGAGGCGGCGGCATGCGCGCGGCTCTCGGCAAGGGGACGAGCATCGTGCCCTCGACCAAGAAGGTCGCCGGTATCGGAGCGCGCCTCGACGTTCCGATCACGCACCTCGAATGGAGTTACGTCGGCAGTCACTACGACGCCATAGAGGTGGGAGTACCCGACGGACCCAAGCCCGACGAGATGGTCGTGATCCTGGCGATGGCTTGCGGAGGTCGCGTGCACGCGCGTCTCGCCGGCGGGTTCACGTTGTCCGACCGCGGCAAGCCCGGAGTTCCGGCATGAGCGCCCAACGCGTCGCCGTGGTGGGTCTCGGTCGCATGGGATGGCCCATGGCGGTTCACCTGTCGCGATCCGGTCACGACGTTGCGGTCTGCGACGTGGTGCCCGGTGTCGCTCAGAAGTGGGTGGACGAGAACGGCGGATCGGCCTTCACGGATGCGACAGCGGCCGTGGCCGGACGCGACATCGTCGTCACCTCGTTGCCCGCCGACCGGGAGTTGTTCGCCGTCGCCGACGCGATCCTGCCGGTGTTGGGTCGCGGTGCGCTGTGGGTCGACCACTCCACGACCTCGGCCGAGGGAGCACGGGTGATCCACACCCGCGCCGAGGCACTCGGCGTGTCGTTCCTCGACGCCCCGGTGTCGGGTGGGGTGGACGGCGCGCGCAACGGAACTCTGACGGTGATGGTCGGTGGCGATCAATCGGCGTTCGAGCGCGCCGAACCCGTGATCTCGTCGTACGGTGCGCGCATCACGCTGATGGGCGACAGCGGTGCCGGTCAGATCACCAAGATGACAAATCAGATCTGCGTGGTCGGGCTGTGTCAGGCGCTGGCCGAGGGTCTCGACTTCGCCGAATCGGCCGGTCTCGACGTGTCGAAGGTGATCCACGTGATGTTGCAGGGTTCGTC
Source organism: Actinomycetota bacterium (assembly GCA_046093625.1). Lineage (GTDB taxonomy): Bacteria > Actinomycetota > Acidimicrobiia > Acidimicrobiales > Ilumatobacteraceae > Casp-actino8. The sequence continues at coordinate 1,993 of JBJTFY010000330.1, read as the reverse complement.
GGCCTCGTGGCAGATGGCCAATCGCGCCGAGCGGATGTTGGCGGGCGAATACGACTACGGATTCTCCACCACTCTCATGCGCAAGGACGTGGGTCTGGTGTTGGACGAGGCGAAGTCGATGAACGTGCCGCTACCCGTGACGAAGATGGTGGGCGACATGTTGGCCGAGGTCTCGGCGATGGGTGGCGACACGTGGGATTGGTGCAGCCTGATGGAGCGGCAACGCCACTCGCACTAACCAGCGTTCTCGGTCGGAATCGCGACAGAAAACTGTCGCCGACGTGACCGAGAGTTGATGTGTCCTTCAAATGCGCTTGGCTTACTGCCTTCGGCCATCTCACGAAGTATGCCAAGAGAAAGTTTCTCAATCTGTCGGACACGTTCTCGAGTGATACCCATGTGATCTCCAATTGACTCCAAAGTATGCGGCTGTTGAGGTTCAGAGCAAACCAGGCAAATTGTGCCTCCGTTAGTGTGGCACCTGGATTGGAAGTCGAATGTTTGTCGACTAAATCCGAACCGGTGGCAGATGACTTCGGCTTGCCGCGGATGAAGTGTTTGAACGAGCTTTCTAATCTGGATCCGATCAAGCGAGTCAATAACTTCATCCAAGACACTGGGTTCGGATGGTAAAGCTTCATGGCTTTGTAGAAACGGAGAAGAATAGTCAGTTATTGGCCCATCCTGAGCGAGGAAGACTTCCGGCTCGTCCTCTTCGATGTGCTCTATCGAGAGCATCGGCTCGCTGAGGCTCTTGAGCCGCATGATCTCGTCGAGAGGCACATGCATCTCATTTGCTACATCAAGTGCTGAAGGCATGCGTTTTTTTGTCAGGAACAGTGCGTCTTCCAATCGTTGTACTGCAAGGACGTTTTCGACAACATGCATTGGAAGTCGGATCACTCGGCTGGAATTCGCGCTACCACGTGCGATTGCTTGCTTTATCCACCAAGTCGCGTAAGTTGAGAATTTGAAGCCTTTACGCCAGTCAAATTTTTGTACCGCGTGCATTAGACCAAAGTTGCCTTCTTGAATTCGATCAAGAATCGGCAGTCCCCGATGCGAAGTTCGAGTGGCAATTGATACCACCAGTCGTAGGTTCGCGTTGATGAACCTTGCTTGAGCTTCTTCACCCTCAGCTATTGCGAGTTTGAGATCGGTCAAACTGGGGCCATCGAGAAGGGATTGAGTTGTCTTGAAGTGTGCTTCAGCAAGTCGACCTGCCTCAATCAATCGGGCAAGTCGCACCTCCTCTTGTCTTGACAGAAGAGAATAGGCGTTCATGTCAGAGAGATACTGAAAGTAAGCATTCATGAAGTTGTAGATGATGAGTAGTAACGAGAATTCTGTTGCTAGAGAACGAGCCTACGAGATTCTTTGAACACCATGGCGTGTCGGCGCGATTGTTCTTACACCAATACAACAATCGATCTACTTGATCGTGCTCCGCTAGAGCACGATGCTTTTAGAGAAGCCGTAAGTGCTCGTCAGGAAAAAGCGGCAAAGTCTTTTGGATTACAGCGACGACTCAACGACGCACGGCGTCGAACGCCGCGCTCACCAACGAGGTGCCGCGATGGTCGCCGACGAGTCCGGCCAGCATGTTGTTCATCACGAACACCACCGTGAGCCCCAGATCGAGATCGTTCACGACGCTCGATCCGCCCCAGCCGCCCCAGTAGCAAACGCGACGATCGAGAGGAAGATGGGGCACCGACTCGTTCGGGAGCGCGTAACCGATGCCGAACTTCACCGGCACCATCAACACCGGATCCGGTCCGTCGGCTTGAACTCGGAAGATGTTGTCGATGGTGGAGGGCGACAGCAGACGACGACCCTTCACGACACCGCCGTTGCTGATGGCGCTCTGGGCCCACGCCAACGATCGGGCGTTGCCGTGTCCGTTGGCGGCGCCGATGTCGGCGCGACGCCATTCGTCGGTCCACGACTCCTCGGCACCGGGAGCCGGTCCGGTGAACGTCTTGACCACGAT
>JBJTFY010000329.1:0-24531 GCA_046093625.1 Actinomycetota bacterium | reverse complement strand
AACTCGAGCAGACGCACGAGCGGCTCGGTGTGTCGAAGGCGTCGCGCTCGCGAACAGTCATCGTGGATTACTCGGCGCCGAACGTGGCCAAGGAGATGCACGTCGGTCACTTGCGCAGCACCGTCATCGGTGACGCCCTCGTGCGGTTGCTCGAACACGTGGGTCATCGCGTGATCCGCGAGAACCACATCGGTGACTGGGGGACGCCGTTCGGGATGCTCATCGAGCACCTCGTCGATCTCGGCGAGGACGAGGCGGCCGAACACCTGTCGCTCGGAGACCTCGACGGCTTCTACAAGGAGGCCCGGGCGAAGTTCGACGCGTCCGAGGACTTCAAGGAGCGTGCTCGGGCGCGGGTCGTCGCCCTGCAGGGTGGCGATGGCGAGACTCGTCGCCTCTGGAAACTGCTCGTGCGATTGTCGACCGAGTACTTCAACCTCGTGTACTCGTTGCTCGACGTGCGACTCACCGACGACGACATCATGGGGGAGAGCGCGTACAACGACGGGCTCTCCGAGGTGCTCACGCGGCTTTCCGCGCTCGGGTTGCTCACCGAGAGCGACGGTGCCGAGGTCGTGTTCCCACCCGGGTACACCAACCGCGACGGTGATCCGCTCCCCTTGATCGTCCAGAAGGGGGCGGGTGGGTTCAATTACGCCACCAGCGACCTCGCCTGTGTGATCGACCGCGTCGAACGTCTCGGGGCCGACCTGCTGTTGTACGTGGTCGGCGCCCCGCAGGCCCAACATCTGTCGATGGTCTTCGACGTGGCGCGCATGGCGGGCTGGTTGGTCGCTCCGGCCGACGCGGTGCACGTGGCGTTCGGTTCGGTGCTCGGTTCCGATCGCAAGATGTTGAAGAGTCGCAGCGGTGACACCCCCAAACTCGTCGAATTGCTCCAGGAGGCCGTTCAACGTGCCGGGGTGGCGGTGGCCGAGAAGAATCCCGACCTGCCCGAGCCCGACCGGATCGCGGTGGCGCGATTGCTCGGAATCGGGGCCGTGAAGTACGCCGACCTGTCGACTGACCGGGTGCGCGACTACGTGTTCGACTGGGATCGCATGCTGTCGTTCGACGGCAACACGGCCCCGTATCTGCAGTACGCGCACGCCCGGATCTGCAGCATCTTCCGGCGAGCCGGCGTCGAACGCGCCTCGACCTCGTCGGCTCGCGTCGTGCTGTCCGAGCCGCAGGAGCGCGAGCTCGCGTTGCGGTTGCTCGGCTTCGACGCGGCGGTCGTCGACACCATCGATCGATACAGCCCACATCGCCTCTGCACGTACTTGTACGAGTTGGCCACCACTTTCACGGCGTTCTACGAGCACTGCCCGGTGCTCAAGGCCGACGATGTGGTGCGCGCGTCGCGTCTGGCGTTGTGCGATTTGACCGCACGGGTCATGGAACGCGGTCTCGACCTGCTCGGCATCGGCGCACCGGAGCAGATGTGAGCGCGCGGCCGGTTCCCAAGCGGCTCCTGCCGGATTCGGCCCGAATCGAGGCCGACGGAGCGTTGAGCATCGGCGGGTGCCGGGTCGACGAGTTGGCCGCCCGATACGGCACGCCGTTGTTCGTGTACGACGAAGCCCACATCCGGTCCCGGTGTCGTGAGGCCGTGGCGGCGTTCGGTGTCGATCGAGTGGTCTACGCGAGCAAGGCGTTCAGTTGTGCCGCGATGGCGCGACTCGTCAGCGACGAGGGGCTCCTGCTCGACGTCGCGACCGGCGGCGAGTTGTACGTCGCGATGCACGGTGGCGTCGCGGCCGATCGCTGCATCATGCACGGCAACAACAAGAGCCTGGCCGAACTGCGGATGGCCATCGAGGCCGGTGTCCGCCACATCGTGGTCGACAGTTTCGACGAGATCGAGCGGCTCGAGCACCTGCGTTCGCGCGGATTGCCCGTGCCGAGGCTGATGATCCGCGTGACCCCGGGAGTCCACGCGCACACGCACGATTACATCGCCACCGGCCAGGACGATTCCAAGTTCGGCTTCAACCTCGCCAACGGCGATGCCGCACGAGCCATCGACCGCATCACGCGGAGCGGCTGCGGCGAGCTCGTCGGATTGCACTGCCACATCGGCTCGAACGTCTTGCTCGTCGACAGCTTCGCCCGGGCGGCCGAGGTGATGGCGAGGTTCGCCGCGCCGTACGGATTGCCCGAACTGACGCTCGGCGGTGGTCTCGGCGTCGCGTACGTCGAGGGCGAGGAGGCGCCGTCGATCACGGCCTGGGGTGCGGTTCTTCTCGACGCCTGTCGGTCCCTCGGGGTGACGGCGGAAGTGTCGGTCGAGCCCGGTCGCGCCATCGTCGCCTCGTCGGCGATCACGTTGTACACGGTCGGCACGATCAAGTCCATCCCCGGCGTCCGCACCTACGTCAGCGTCGACGGGGGGATGAGCGACAACCCGCGTCCCGTTCTCTACGGGAGCGGTTACGAAGCGTTCGCGGTCGCCGACGTGAACGCCGCGCGCGACATGTCGGCTCGACTCGTGGGCAAGCACTGCGAAAGCGGAGACGTGTTGATCTTCGACGCCGACCTTCCGTCGACGCTGCGGGTTGGCGACCTTCTCGCCACACCCGTCACCGGTGCGTACGGGCACTCGATGGCGAGCAATTACAACAAGGTGCCGCGACCCGCCGTGGTGTTCGTGGCCGACGGCTCGTCGCGGGTGGTCGTGCGACGCGAAACCCACGAGGACCTGGTTCGCCTCGATCAGGTCTGATGCCGGAGTCGCCACGGGCGGCAAAGCGCGATGTTTCCGGGGCGGTCCGCCCATAGCCTTGCACCTCGTGACAACCGTCGAATCCCAGGGCAAGGTCGTGCGCATCGGTGTGCTCGGCTGCGGCAACGTCGGCGCGGCCCTGATCGGGCTCATCGAGCAGCAGTCGGCGGGCATCGAGGCGCGCACCGGAGTTCGTCTCGAGGTGGTGAGCGTGGCCGTGCGCAACGTCTCGCGCGAACGCGGTATCACCCTCGCCGACGGCCTCTTGACCCGTGACGCACACGCGGTCGTGGCCGATCCCGCCGTCGACCTGGTGGTCGAGGTCATCGGTGGCATCGAGCCGGCGCGCGAACTGATCACGACGGCTCTGTCGCTCGGCAAGCCCGTGGTGACCGCGAACAAGGAACTGCTCGCCAACGTCGGCGTCGAGTTGTTCGCCGCAGCCGACGCGGCCGGCGTCGACCTGTTGTTCGAGGCGGCAGTGGCCGGTGGCATCCCCGTCATCCGCGCGTTGCGCGAGAGCCTGCGCGGTGAGCCGGTCAGCCGGGTGATGGGCATCATCATCGGCACCACCAACGACATCCTGACCAAGATGACCGAGGAGGGAGCCGATTACGGAGTCGCTCTGGCCGAGGCCCAACATCTCGGCTTCGCCGAGCGCGACCCGACGGCCGCCGTCGAGGGTTTCGACGCCGGAGCGAAGGCGGCGATCATCGCCTCGATCGCGTTCGGCGCCAAGGTGGTGGCCGGCGACGTGTATCACGAGGGCATCAGTCGTGTCACCGCGGCCGACATCGCGGTGGCCAAGCGCCTCGGGTATGTCGTCAAATTGCTCGGTATCGCGGAACGTGACGCGGCCACCGGCGAGATCGCGGTTCGCGTGCACCCGGCGATGGTGCCCCTGCACCACCCGTTGGCCAGCGTGCGCGAGAGTTACAACGCCGTGTTCGTCGAGGGCGGTGCGGTGGGTTCGCTGATGTTCTACGGCCGCGGTGCCGGCGGCGGTCCGACGGCCAGCGCCGTGTTGGGTGACGTGATCGACGCCGCCGTCAACCTGGCCAAGGGCACCCACGGAACGATCGGGGTGTTCGCCAAGGCGGTCGTCCGTCCGATCGACGAGACCAGCGCCGAGTACCTGCTGTCGCTCGAGGTGGCCGACAAGCCGGGAGTGCTCCACGCGGTGACCGGGGTGTTCGCCCGCAACGGCGTCAGCATCCGCGCCGCCGAGCAAGAGGGCATCGGCGCGGACGCGCGTCTGGTGTTCATCACCCACGACGCCCGCGAGTCGGCGGTGCAGGCCACGGTGCGCGAACTGCGCGAACTCGATGTCGTAAGTCGAGTGGGCGGGTTGTTGCGCGTGATCGGCTCCTGAGGGTCGAGCGTGCGTTACGTCTCCACCCGAGGCCGGGCTCCCGAACTGGGCTTCGCCGACGTTCTGCTCGCCGGCTTGGCCACCGACGGCGGCCTCTACGTGCCGACCCACTGGCCCTCGTTGCGGTCCGTGCCGTCGTGGCCCGTGGCCGACTACGCCGAACTCGCCGCCGTGGTGATGACCCCGTTCGTGGACGGAGAGATCGCCGCGGACGCCTTCGCCGCGATGTGCCGCGACGCCTACGCGACGTTCCGCCACCCGTCGACGGTCCCGCTCGTCGAGATCGGACCCGACGAGTGGTTGATGGAGCTCTTCCACGGACCGACCCTGGCCTTCAAGGACGTCGCGTTGCAGTTGGTCGGTCGCCTGTTCGACCACGTGCTGGCCGACCGGGGCGAACGACTGATGATCGTCGGGGCCACGAGCGGCGACACCGGATCGGCCGCGATCGACGGCGTGAAGAGTTGCGCCAACGTCGACATCGTCAGCTTGTACCCGCGGGGTCGCGTGAGCGACGTGCAACGACGACAGATGACCACCGTCGAGGCGCCCAACGTCCACACCGTGGCCGTCGACGGCACCTTCGACGACTGCCAGGACCTCGTCAAGGCGATGTTCAACGACGCGACCTTCCGTTCCGACCTCAACCTGTCGGCCGTCAACAGCATCAACTGGGCCCGGGTCATGGCCCAGACCGCGTATTACGTGGCGGCGTCGGTGGCGCTCGCCGGGCGCCCGTTGTCGTTCAGCGTTCCGACGGGCAACTTCGGCAACGTGCTGGCCGGTTGGATCGCCCGCGAGATGGGAGTGTCGACTCACTCGCTGATCGTGGGCAGCAACACGAACGACATCCTCACTCGGTTCTTCGAGTCGCAGGCGATGGTGGCCGACGGCGTGGTGCCGACGTTGAGCCCGTCGATGGACATCCAGGTGTCGTCGAACTTCGAGCGGTTGTTGTTCGAGATGAACGATCGTGACGGTGGAGCCACCGCCGAGCAGATGTCGGTGTTCCGTTCGTCCGGTCGCCTCGTCGTCGAGCGCGATCAGTACGCGCGATGGATCGAACCGGTGTTCCGCGCCGCCCGCAGCGACGACGCCGACACCCTGGCCACCATGGCCGCGATGCACGCCGAGACGGGCCTCCTGATCGATCCCCACACCGCGGTGGGGGTGTCGGCCGCCCGTCGTCGGCGCGAGCCCGGGGTACCGGTGGTGACCATGGCCACGGCGCACCCGGCCAAGTTCCCCGACGCCGTCGAACGGGCCACCGGCATCCGTCCCGAACTGCCCGAACACCTCTCTGACCTGCTCGAACGCCGCGAACGCACGGTCGATCTGGCCAACGATCTGGCCGCGGTCCAGGCCTTCGTGCGTTCGGTCGCCCGACGCTGAATCGCCCGGTTCTGGGGGCATACGTTGCCGTTGCCCCCGGACGTGGCTATGGTCAGAGCGTCTGGAATCCCAGACCGCACGAGTCTCCGCCTGGTGGAAAACCGGCTGGTCCGTGTGAATTCCCCTCACTGGCGTCGGGATCGCCGGTGGTCGTGCCCTCTTCGCACATCGCCGTTCGCCCCCGCCTGAAAGCAGGTTGTCGTGGCCGCAGACGCACTCGAGAAGTCGGTGCTCGAATCGAAGGACAAAGAGCAGCTGGTCGCCATCGCGTCGGCGCTCGGCATCAAGGCCGGTCCGCGAGCGAAGAAAGAGGACATCATCACCAAGATCCTCGACACCGTCGGGGGACCGGCCGAGGCCGCCCCGGTCGAGGACAAGCCCAAGCGCGGTCCGGGTCGTCCGCCCAAGGTCCGTCCGGTCGAAGAGCCCGTGGTCGCCGAGTCGGGCGACGCTGGTGCCTCGTCCGAGGCCGGTCAACCGGCGGCGTCGGCACCCGAGGTGATTCTGGGTCCAGACGGCGAGCCGTTGGCCGAGTGGGAGGCCGAACTGGTGCGCCAGGGAGTGTCGACGGTGGCCGATCTGACCGGTGGGGAATCCGCTCCGGCGGGGGAACAACGTCAGCAGCGTGACGGCAACCGCGACCGCAACCGCGATCGCAATGGTGATCGCAACGGCAACGGCCAGCGCGACCGTTTCGACGGAGAGGGCCGCAACCGCCGCCGCCGCCGCCGAGGCAAGGGTGGTCGTGACGAAGGCCCGCAGGGCGAAGATCGTGACGGCAACTACGAGTCGGGTGGCTACCAAGGTGGCGAGCCCTTCGTGCAGGAATCGGTCGCGGTCGAGGGGTACCTCGATCTGCGCGACGAGGGCTACGGCTTCTTGCGCGTGAAGGGGTACCTGCCGAGTCGTGACGACGCCTACATCTCGGTGAAGCAGACCCGCCAATACGGGTTGCGCAAGGGCGACCACGTGACCGGCATCGCGCGCACCGCTGGTCGCAACGAGAAGAACCCGGCGTTGCTCGAGATCACCACGGTCAACGGCGATTCTCCCGACAAGGCCCGTAATCGTCCGCGGTTCGAGGACCTCACGGCCCTGTTCCCCGACGAGAAACTGCGCCTCGAGAGTCCCCTCGACCCGGCGAACATGACGGCGCGCATCATCGACCTCATCTCGCCGATCGGTAAGGGCCAGCGCGGGATCATCGTGTCGCCCCCCAAGGCCGGCAAGACGACGATCATGAAGGAAATCGCCACCGCGATCGAGCGCAACAACCCCGAGGTCCAGTTGCTCGTTCTCTTGATCGACGAGCGACCCGAGGAAGTCACCGACATGCGCCGCACCGTTCGCGGCGAGGTGATCTCGAGCACGTTCGACCGCCCGTCGGAAGAGCACACGCACGTCGCCGAACTGGCCATCGAGAAGGCCAAGCGCCAAGTCGAGATGGGTCGCGACGTGGTGGTCATTCTCGACGGCATCACCCGACTGAGTCGCGCCTACAACCTGGCGGCTCCGGCCAGCGGACGCATCCTGTCCGGTGGTATCGACGCCGGCGCGCTGTATCCGCCCAAGAAGTTCTTCGGTGCGGCCCGCAACGTGGAGGAGGGCGGCTCGCTCACCATCCTGGCCACCGCGCTCGTCGAGACGAACAGCCGCATGGACGAGGCGATCTTCGAGGAGTTCAAGGGAACGGGCAACATGGAGTTGCGCCTCGACCGCCGTCTGGCCGAAAAGCGCATCTACCCGGCCCTCGACGTCGACGCCTCGAGCACGCGCCACGAGGAGTTGCTGTTCGACCGCAAGCAGTTGCAGATGGTCTGGAAGTTGCGCCGGGTGCTCTCCGGTTTGGCCTCCGACGGCAACCCGGCCCCCGGCCTCGAGTTGCTCATCGACCGTCTGAAGCAGTTCAAGAACAACGACGAATTCCTGGCCGAGATCGGCAAAACCCCCTCCATGTGAGCCGTTTCCCCCCGTCATCGGCCCGGGTGGCGAGGGGGAGGGTCGCAGGTACACTTTTCCCGCCCATCGGGCGCAGCACAGAGGACGAAGACACATGAAGGCCGACATCCACCCGAACTACACCCTCACCACGGTGCGTTGCTCATGTGGCAACACCTTCGAGACCCGTTCCACCCGTGGCGGCGACCTCAACATCGAACTCTGCAACGAGTGCCACCCGTACTTCACCGGCAAGCAGAAGCTCGTCGACACCGGTGGCCGCGTCGAGCGCTTCAACAAGCGCTACGGCGCTCGCAAGACCAAGTCCTGAACCGTCGGCTACCGGTCGTGGTGGAAGTTCTCGCTTGACGAGATCTTCACTCTTTGTCCGGAGCGAATTCTCTTGCTTGCCTTGTCGTCGTCCGGTGCTGGGGAGAGAATATTCGTGTGATCACGACCGACGATCTCGGGCACCTGTTGCGACGCACCGAGTTCGTCGCCCGTCCGAGTCGCCTGAACGAACTCGCGGGGCGCACACGCGAACAGGCGGTCGACGACATCCTGGACTTCTCGCGCAATCCGTCCGACGCCGTCGATCCCGCGCGCACGACGTTGAGCGACGGTCGCTCGGAGATCACCCTGTCGACCCTGGTGACGTGGTGGATGGGCCGGATGGTGACGGTTCCGCGCCCGCTGCAAGAGCGTCTGACGTTTTTCTGGCACGGACACTTCACGAGTGAGTACGACAAGGTCTCCTCCGGAGACTGGATGCTGTCCCAGAATCGGCTGTATCGCTCCATGTCCGTGGGCAACTACCGCGAGTTGGCGCAGGCGATGGCCGTGAGTCCGGCCATGCTGCGATATCTCGACAACGCCAAGAACTTCAAGTCGAGTCCGAATCAGAACTTCGCACGGGAACTGATGGAGCTCTTCCTCCTCGGCATCGGCAACTACACGGAGTCCGACGTCGAAGCCATGGCACGGGCCTGGACCGGTCACTCCATCGACGGCACCACGAAGCAGTACACGTTCCGCTTCTCCCAACACGACTTCGGCGACAAGACGCTGTTCGGTGTCACGCGCGCGTGGGACGGTCCGGCGACGATCGATCACATCCTGCGGGATTCCCCCGAGTTGGCGTCCAAGGCGGCCCGCTGGATCGCCCGCAAGATGTGGGAGCACTTCGCGTATCCGGGACCGAGCGCGGCCGTCGAATCCGAGCTGGCCACCGTTCTCGTGAACTCGTCCATGAACATTCGTGCCCTGGTGAGGGCCATCCTGACGCACGACGAGTTTTACTCTCCGGCGGCTCGACGCGGTCTCGTGCGTACACCGGTGGAGTTGGTGGCCGCCACCGCCATCGTGGCCGGCGTCGACGTGTCGCGTTCGTTCACGAGCGGTCTCGAGGCGATGGGGCAGGTTCCTTTCGAGCCCCCGAACGTGTCGGGTTGGCGGTCCAATTCGTACTGGATCAACACCAGCGCGTGGAACGCCAGACTGAATCTGGCCGGTGTGGCCGCCAAGATCATGAGGGAGTCGGGAACACCGACTGGCTTCGGCGCGCTGACCCCGGCCCGTTGCGTCGATCGTGCCGCCGAGATCGCTTGCTGTGGTCCACTGTCCGACTCCACGCGCGATTCGTTGACGACGCTCGTCGAAGCCGAGCGACGGCTCGCCCCGCCCGGGGGTGTCACCGAGACCCAATCCCTGTTGGCCGCCGTCATGTCGAGTCCGGAGTTCCATCTCTCATGAGCGTCCACGACCTCACCTCGTCGCAGGCGCTGGCCCGACTGTCGTCGAACGAGGATCCGTCCGACGTGGCGGGGCTCTCGCGGCGACGATTCCTGCAAGCCGTGGCCCTCGGCTTGGGTGCTCCGATGGCCTTCGGGGCCTTGGAGTCCGGTCTCGGTGGATTCTTCGATCCTGCGGTCGCCGCGGCGCTCGACATCAGCCCGATCGGCACCGGCGACCGGATCCTGGTGCTCGTCGGCATGTACGGCGGAAACGACGGCATCAACATGGTCGTTCCGTACGCGAATCCCGATTACGTGCGGCGGCGGGGGGCGTTGGCCCTCGATCCGTCCTCGGTGTTGACCCTCGATTCGAGCGTGGGACTGCATCCCTCGCTCGTCGAAACGAAGCGTCGATTCGATCTCGGACAGGTGGCGGTGGTGCAGGGGGTCGGTTACCCGTCGTCGAGCCTCAGTCATTTCGCGTCGATGTACCAATGGATGTTCGCGGGATCGGGTGCGGTGACTCCCGGGACGGGTTGGATCGGTCGCTGGCTCGACGGCGCCGATGGCAACCTCCTGCGAGCGGTCACTGTGGGCCAGACGCTTCCTCTCCACTTGGTCGGTCGGCGGTTTCGGGCGTCCGCCGTGGGCTACAACTCGGCGATGTTCGGGGCGTCGCGGGACCCGGCCTATCGACGTCATTACGACGCTCTCCGGCGGTTCTTTGCCACGCCATCCGATCGAGGTCCGCTCCACGATTCGATCGCCGGGACGATCGCTCAGCAACTCGACCTCGCCTCCGTGGTGAGTCCGCTGACCATGGCCCCGTTCCCGAGCGGCGAGTTGCCCGCCAAGATGGAGATGGCCGCTCGTTTGATCAACGCCGACATCGGATGTCGGGTGGTGGACGTCGGCTTCGGTTCGTTCGACACCCACGCGAACGAATTGGTGGACCACGGACGGAAGATGGCCGAGTTCGACGCCGCCATCGCCCGCTTCTACGGCACCTTGTCGCCATCGCTCGCCGCCCGGGTCGCCATCGTCACCTGGTCCGAGTTCGGACGCACCCTGTCGGGCAACGCCTCGGGAGGCACCGACCACGGCACGGCCAGTTCGCTGCTCGTGATCGGGGGAGGGGTGCGAGGGGGGCTATACGGACAGCAGCCGTCCATGGCCGGAAGCGCGAATTGGGACCGACCCGTCGCCACGGTCGACTATCGGTCGGTCTTCGGTACCGTTCTCGACGATTGGTTGGGAGGTGTAGCATCCTCGGTGCTCGGGGCCACTCACGAGAATCTCGGATTGTTCTCGTCGGGTCCGAGCGGCACGTTTCCGCCCCCCGGCCCCGTGACGATCGCCCCACCGACGGCGTTCGTCGGCATCGTGCCCCAACGAATCTTCGACTCCCGCAACGCCATCGGAACCGCGGGTCGTCGGCGGATCGGACCGGGTGAACGGGTGAAGATCGCCGTGGTCGGCGTCGGTGCGATACCGGCCACCGGCGTGGCGAGCGTGGCCGTGAACATCACCTCGACCGACGCCACGAGCGACTCGTACATCACCGCGTGGCCTTCCGATCGGTCGCGTCCCGACACCTCGAACCTCAATCCGCGACCGGGCCGTACCGTTCCCAACTTCGCTCTCGTCACCGTGGCCCCCGACGGCACCATCTCGATCTTCAACGAAAGGGGTTCGGGCCACGTGCTCGTCGATGCCGTCGGATACCACACCACGTCCGGTGGTGCGGGCTTCGTCCCCTTGACTCCGGCTCGAATCATGGACACGCGATCGGGCATCGGCGCTCCCGCCGGAAAGGTCGGACCTGGTCGGGTGATCGATCTGGTGGTCGCCGGCGTCGGGGGAGTCCCGGTCTCGGGTTCGGAGGTGGCGGTGCTCAACGTCACCGCGACCGCGGCCGACGAGGAATCGTTCGTCACCGTGTGGCCGACGGGAACGGCGATGCCAGACGCATCCACCCTGAACATGTCGCGGGGACGCACCGTGCCGAACCTGGTCCTCGCGCGACTGGGCGACGGGGGACGGGTGAGCTTGTTCAACTCCCGTGGTTCGACGCACCTCATCGCCGACGTGGTCGGTCACTTCTCGTCGGCCAGCGCGGTGCGTTTCACGGCCGTCGAGCCGACGCGCGTCCTCGACACCCGACGCAACCTCGGTGCGTCGGGTCCGGTGGGCGACCGGGCCTTCTCGCTGTCAGTGCCCGGCGTTGCCGGTGGCACGGTGGCCGTGGTCCTCAACGTCACCGCAACCTCGCCGACCGTCGAGAGTTACGCCACCGTGTGGGCCTCGGGTCGCCCCCGGCCCGACACGTCGAACCTGAACTATTCGCGCGGCGACACCGTCGCCAACGCCGTGATCGCCGAGGTCGGCCCCGACGGACGCGTCCAGTTCGCCAATGCGTTCGGTTCGGTCCATCTGATTGCCGATCTCGTCGGGTACTTCGTCGCCTGACGGACGCCCGCTCGTATCCTGCAGGGGTGTCCGCCCCCATGGATCCCGAGGTTCGCGCTCGCCTTCTCGGTCTCAAGTTGCACGCACTCGTGCGCGAGCATTTCGGCGACATGGAACCCGACGCCCAAGCCGGCCTCAGCGTCGGTGCGGCCTCGGCCCACGGTGACACGGCCTGGGTGCTGATCGAGGAACGCTCCGAACGTGGACTCGGTGTGGCGTTGGCCTGGGCCGGTCGGCACGCCGTCTCGACCGTTCACGTGTTGGCCCCGACGAACACCGACACCTTGGCCCGTCGCGCCGGCGAGTTCGCCACCGACGTGCGGGTGTGGACGATCGACGGCATCGCCATCAGTGCGGCGAGTGCCGTGTCGCTGGCCCGCGAACCCGAGCCGGTCCCCGGCCACCTCGACTTCGTCGACACGATTCGCGCCAGTGGTGCCGATGTCGTGATCGAGCACGGCGTGGTGACCGGTGAGGTGGTGGGCCTCGAGGTGTGTCGGGTGGTCACCGATGCCGTGACCGGCGCGCACCGGCTCGAGGTCGGGGTCGGCGAGCACGTCCGCGAGGCGTTCGCCATGCTGCACGGTGACACGCCCACCACCGCGTCGCTCGAACGCATCGTGAAGGTGGTCGCGCACCACCGCGCGCCGGGTGCCGACCCGCATCCCCTCAACCGGCTCGGTGCCGAACGGGCGTTGCGCGCGCGGGTGACGTCCGATCCGTTCGTGATCGGTGCCCGATCGTTGCGCGTCGCGGCGTCTCCCACGCCTCGGCCGAACCTCAAGGACCCGATTCCGTGTGTCGCCGTGGGGGAGTCGGTCGACGGCGCACCGCTCGTCGCCGTGTTCTCCACCGGAATCGACCTCGACGTGGTGCCCTTCGCCGCCGACGCGCGCTTGTTCCATTCCGAACCGACGGTCGTCCCCGAGCTCGTGATCGTCGTGCCCGAACGCGACGCCTCGCCCGTCACCGCTCGCATGGCCGCCGCGCTGCGACACCCGGCGCGCCTGGTGGGCGTCGGTTCGCCGGTCTGACCGGCCGTAACCTTCACGATCATGCGCGACCGCTGGGATTCACTGCTCTCCGAGCACGTTTCGCTGGAGTCGTTGCTGTCGGACCCCGCCGTGCTGGGCGACCAGTCGCGTCTGCGCGAGGTGTCGCGTCGTTACAAGGAACTCACGCCGGTCGTCGATTGCATCCGTCGCATCGAGGCCCGCACCTCGGATTCCGAAGCCGCGAGCGAATTGACGGCGCTCTCGGAGTCGTCCGACGAACGCGAACAGTTGCGGGTCGAGCGGGAGCAGGCGCTGGCCGACGTGGCGCGCCTCGAGGAGGAACTCAAGACGCTGCTGCTCCCCAAGGATCCCAACGACGGTCGCCCGGTGATCATGGAGATTCGGGGGGCCGAGGGGGGCGAAGAAGCGAACCTCTTCGCGCGCGACCTCTACGAGATGTATCTCGGTTACGCGACTCGTCGGGGCTGGAAGGTCGAGACGCTGTCGGTGGACCCCAGCGATCTCGGCGGGGTGAACCAAGCCACGTTCCTGGTGCGCGGCGACGACGCCTGGTCACGACTCAAGTTCGAGGGCGGACCGCACCGTGTGCAACGTGTGCCGGTCACCGAGAGTCAAGGGCGCATACACACCTCGTCGGCCACCGTGATGGTGTTGCCCGAGGCCGAGGAGGTCGACGTCCAGATCGACGACAAGGATCTTCAGATCGACGTGTACCGGGCCAGTGGTCCGGGCGGTCAGGGCGTGAACACCACCGACTCGGCGGTTCGCATCACGCACCTTCCCACCGGCGTGGTCGTCACCATGCAAGACGAACGGAGTCAACTGCAGAACCGTGCGCGCGCCATGACGGTGTTGCGTTCGCGGTTGCTGAAACTGGCCCAGGACGACATGGACGCCAAGATGTCGGCCGAGCGGCGTTCCCAGGTGGGCGGTGGCGGTCGCGGAGAGAAGATCCGCACCTACAACTTCAAGGAGAATCGGCTGACCGACCATCGCATCGGTTTCACCATCTACGCCTTGTCCGACGTCCTGGCCGGGGATCTCGACGCGGTGGTCGACGCGTTGGCGACCGACGAGCGCTCGCGACAGTTGGCCGGCGATCGGGACTGAGGTCGTGTCCGACGTCGAGCGCCCGATCACCTGGCGCGAACTGCTCGCTCAGACCACCGAGGTGCTCGGTGATCGGCCGTCGGCGCGCTGGTTGTGCGAGACGGCGTGCGGGTTGCAGGGCGACGATTTCCTGGCGGCCATCGACGAGGCGGCGACCGAGCGCATGGTCGCGCAGTTGGACTCGATGGTCGCCCGGCACCGCTCGGGCGAGCCACTCGCCTACGTGATGGGCAGCTGGTCCTTCCGCACCCTGGACCTGCTGGTCGACCGCCGCGTGTTGATTCCGCGACCCGAGACCGAGTGGGTGGCCGAGACGGCGCTCGCGTTGGCGCGCTCGTGCCCCGCCCCGAGGACGATCGTCGACCTGGGGACGGGGTCCGGCGCGATCGGATTGGCGATGGCCGCCGAACTCCCGGGGACCGCGGTGTGGCTCACCGACGCCTCGACCGACGCCCTCGACGTCGCTCGGGCCAATGCCGCCGGGCTCGGTCGGGCCGCGGCGAACGTTCGTTTCTCTCTCGGTTCGTGGTTCGCGGCGTTGCCCGATTCGTTGCGTGGCCACGTCGACGTGATCGTGAGCAATCCTCCCTACATCGCGCCCGGCGATCCCGAGGTGCAAGCGTCGGTGCTCGAGTGGGAGCCGGCGGTCGCGCTCTTCGCGGCCGACGACGGTTTGGCCGACATCGCCGCGATCATCGCCGGTGCACACGGTTGGTTGCGACCCGGCGGCTGGCTGGTGCTCGAGATCGGTCACGCCCAGCGCGACGCCGTTCTGCGCTTGTTGGGCGACGCCGGGTTCGAGGACTTCGACGTCGTCGCGGATCTGGCGGGCCGTCCGCGGGTGGCGACCGGTCGGACAGCATCGTCGTGACCGCACGCCAGTAGGGTCGCGTCATGGCCAACAAGCGTTCCTCCATCACGATGTCCCCCGCGGAGATCGATGCGTATCTCGCCGAGCAGACGATCCTCAACATCGCCTCCATCGGACCGACCGGACACCCGCACCTCGTGGCCATGTGGTACGTGGTGATGGACGGCAAGGTGACGTTCTGGACCTTCGGCAAGAGCCAGAAGATCGTGAACCTCCGTCGCGACGCCAGGATCACCGGTCTGATCGAGAGCGGCGACACCTACGACCAACTGAAGGGGCTCGAGCTGGTGGGTTCGGCGCGCCTCATCGAGGATTACGAGACGGTGCTGTCGATCGGTAAGGCCGTTGGATTGAAGTACAACGGCGAAGGCGCCATCAGCGACGCCGCGATGCCGTTCCTCGAGGCCCAGGCCAAGAAGCGCATCGGCATCCAGATCGACGTCGAGAGCATCGTCACCTGGGACCACACCAAGATCGGTGGCGGTTACTGAATCGTCGCGGCGGACTAACGCTGTCCGCGCCGGGCTTCGCCCGATGACACCGCGGCCGAGGCGATGGCCTCGGCCACTCCGACGATGTCGGTGCCCGGCCCGAGCAGACCGACCGTCACCCGCAGCGCGTCGGGGTGGTCGAGCACCATGAACGGCTCACCGGGCGCGGCCCCGATGCCCTGGGCGGCCAACGCCATGAGGGCCGATCGCTCGTCGGCGACGGTCACCCACAGATTGATGCCGTCGGTGCCGGTGGTGTGCACCTCGTGGCGATCGAGGATCTCCACCACCGTGCGGCGACGCGTCGCGTAGTCCGCGCGCGACCGTCGGAGCGTCTCGAGGGTCGCGGTGTCGTCGAGGAGTTCGAGCAGCACCGCCTGCAGGATGCGGCTGCTCCAACCCGGTCCGAGCAGCCGACGGTTCGCCGCTCGGCTGATGACGTCGCCGGCGCCACCGATGGCCGCGAGGCGGAGGTCCGGCCCGTGACTCTTGGAGAAACTGCGGATGTGCACGGTCCGTGCGGGCAGGTGACGTCCGATGCTCTGCAACTCACCGGTGGCGATGTCGCCGGCGTGGTCGTCCTCGATCACCGTGATCGTGGTGGCGACGACGGAGGCCTCGATGGTCCGGGCGACCTCGCCGGCGCGACGGGCCGACATCGTGACCCCGGTGGGGTTCTGCGCGCGCGGTTGCAAGAAGAGGGCACTCGGGGTTCGGGCGAGCGCCGCGGCGAGCCCGGCGACCTCGATGCCCTCGTCGTCGACCGGCACGCCGATGACCTCGACTCCGATCTGTTCGAGCAGATCGAGCAGGGGAGGGAAGGTGGGGTGCTCGACGACGACGCGATCACCGAGTCGCACGACCCCTTGGGCGATGCGATCGAGGGCGTCCATCGCTCCGTCGACCACCGTGATCTCCTCGGGGTCGAAGGGCCATCGCGCGCGCAGAGCCTCCTCGAGTTCGGGCAGCACGGGTTGGTCGAGATAACTCGACGTCAGGGTGCGGTTGCTCACGTGGGCCAGGGCGGTACTCAAGTCGGGCAGCAACGCCGAGTCGGGGGTGCCGGTCGAGAGATCGAGGCTGAAGTGTCCGCGGTGATCTCCGTCGGCGGCGATGCGTCGGTACCGGCGCGGACCACCGGGTCCGGTCGGCTGACGCACGAAGGTGCCGTTGCGTCCGAGCGTTTCGATGGCGCCCACGTCGGCCAACGTCCGCCACGCCTCGCCGACGGTGGTGGGGGAGACGCCGAGACTGCGCGAGAGTTGTCGCACGGTGGGCAACCGCGTACCCACCGACAGGTCGCCGGTGGTGACCATGCGTCCGATCGCGGTCGCGATGCCGCGCGCGCTGCGGTCGGAGATGTTGGCGGCGATGTCGTCGAGCATGGAGGCCTCGGAGCCGGCGTTTCGTGACGACGAAACGATTGTCCGGTGACAATAATGGCATTGTTCCGCACCTCGTGTTCCAATTACCCTGCCTACACGACCAGTTCTCGGGGGAATGACATGACAGGTTCACAGGACACCGTTCGCGCCGCATTGCTGCAGACCGACTGGACCGGGTCCAAGGACACCATGATCGACAAGCACGAGGCCGCCGTGCACGAGGCCGCCAAGCAGGGCGCCCAGGTGATGTGCTTCCAGGAACTGTTCTACGGCCCCTACTTCTGTCAGGTGCAGGACGCCGAGTACTACGGGTACACCGAGCACATCCCCGACGGTCCGACGACCCAGCGCTTCCAGAGCATCGCCAAGGAGACCGGCATGGTGCTCGTGCTCCCGATGTACGAGGTCACCCAACCCGGCGTCTACTACAACACGGCCGCGGTGATCGACGCGGACGGCACGTACCTCGGCAAGTACCGCAAGCAGCACATTCCGCAGGTGAAAGGCTTCTTCGAGAAGTTCTATTTCAAGCCCGGCAACGGTGGTTACCCGGTGTTCGAAACCGCCGTCGGGCCGGTGGGCGTGTACATCTGCTACGACCGCCACTTCCCCGAGGGCTGGCGTGCGTTGGGGTTGAACGGTGCTCAGATCGTGTTCAACCCGTCGGCGACCCATCGCGGGTTGAGCGAGTACATCTGGAAGGTCGAGCAACCCGCGGCGGCGGTGGCCAACATCTACTACGTCGGGGCGATCAACCGGGTCGGTATCGAACCTCTCGGCGAGAACGACTTCTACGGGCAGAGTTACTTCGTCGACCCGGAGGGCAAGTTCGTCGGCCCGCAGGGTGATCCGTACAAGCCGGAGTTGATCGTGCGCGATCTCGACATGAAGAAGTTGCGCGAGGTGCGCGACCGCTGGGCGTTCTACCGCGACCGCCGTCCCGACGCGTACGACGACCTCGTCGCCGACTGAGCGCCCGTCGAACGAACAGAACTACCGGACAGCAAGACCGAACACGACAACCGAAAGGACCAGGGGAGGGGCCATGGCCAAGGTATTGATCAAGAACGGAAAGGTGATTTCACCGACCGGGGTGCACGCCAACGACGTGCTCATCGAGGGCGAGAAGATCACCGCCGTCGGTGCACCGGGTTACTTCGCCGGCGCCGAGCCGGGTTGCGACAAGGTGATCGACGCTGCGGGCAAGTACGTGTTGCCGGGTGGCATCGACGTGCACACGCACATGGAGCTGCCGTTCGGCGGCACCTTCGCCTCCGACACCTTCGAGACCGGGTCGCGCGCGGCGGCGTGGGGTGGTGTGACGACGATCGTCGACATGGCGGTCCAGCGGTACGGCGAGAACGTGTACGACGGCCTCGGCGAATGGCACCGCAAGGCCGAGGGTGAATGCGCCATCGACTACGCCTTCCACCAGATCATCGGTGGCGTCGACGAGAAGTCGCTGAAGGACATGGTGAGCCTCGTCAAGAACGAGGGCGTCACGTCGTTCAAGTTGTTCATGGCCTACCCGGGTGTCTTCTACAGCGACGACGGTCAGATCCTGCGGGCCATGCAGACGGCCGCGGATTGTGGTGCGATGATCATGATGCACGCCGAGAACGGCATCGCCATCGACGTCCTCGTGCAGCAGGCCATCGCCCGCGGCGAGACCGACCCCCGTTACCACTCGTACACCCGCCCGTCGCCGCTCGAGGCCGAGGCCACTCACCGCGCCATCGTCTTGTCGCAGATCGCCGGCAACGTCCCGTTGTACATCGTGCACATGTCGGCCGGTGACGCGCTCAACGAGGTGGCGGCCGCGCGTCATCACGGGCGCAACGTGTTCGCCGAGACCTGTCCGCAATACCTCTACCTCACGCTCGAGGAGACCTTGGGCAAGCCCGGATTCGAGGGCGCCAAGTGGGTCTGCAGCACGCCGGTGCGTTCGAAGGATCACGATCCGCACTACATCGGTCAGATGGGGCACGGCCACCAGGGCGATCTCTGGAAGGGTCTGCGCATGAACGAATTGGCGGTCGTGTCGACCGACCACTGCCCGTTCTGCATGAAGGACCAGAAGGAACTGGGTCTCGGCGACTTCTCGAAGATTCCCAACGGCATCGGCAGCGTCGAGCACCGCATGGAATTGATCTATCAAGGCGTGGTGGCTGGTGAACTCACCCTCGAGCGCTGGGTCGAGACCTGTTGCACGACCCCGGCGCGCATGTTCGGCATGTACCCGCAGAAGGGCATCATCGCCCCGGGGAGTGACGCCGACGTGCTCGTCTGGGATCCGAACAACAAGACCAAGATCGGCATCAACGACAAGCACCACATGAACATGGACCATTCCGCGTGGGAGGGTTACGTCATCGACGGCAAGGTCGACACGGTGCTGTCGCGCGGCACGGTGATCGTCGAGAACGATCAGTACGTCGGCCGCAAGGGTCACGGCCGCTACATCAAGCGCGGTCTCTCGCAGTACCTCGTCTGACATCCCCCACCAGCAAGGAGACAACATGCAACGCATCGACCACTGGATCGACGGTCACACCGTCGGTGGCACCTCGGGCCGCACGGGCAACGTGTACGACCCGGCCACCGGTCAGGTGCAGGCGACGGTCGCCTTCGCCGACGTCTCCGAGGTCGACAAGGCGGTCGCCACGGCCAAAGCCGCGCTCCCCGGTTGGCGTTCGACGAACCTGTCGCGTCGCGCCGAGATCATGTTCCACATGCGTGAACTGGTCGCCGCGAACCGCAAGGAGATCGCCGCACTGCTCACGAAGGAACACGGCAAGGTGACCTCCGACGCGCTGGGCGAGGTGGCTCGTGGTCTCGAGAACATCGAGTTCGCGTGTGGCATCCCGAACCTGATGAAGGGCGGGTACTCCGAGCAGGCGTCGGCCGGCGTCGACGTCTACAACATCCGTCAACCCCTCGGTGTGGTCGCGGGCATCACCCCGTTCAACTTCCCGGCGATGGTGCCGATGTGGATGTTCGCCAACGCCCTGGCGTGCGGCAACACGTTCGTGTTGAAGCCGTCCGAGAAGGACCCCTCGGCGTCGATGTTCATCGCCGAGTTGCTGAAGCAGGCCGGCCTCCCCGACGGCGTCTTCAACGTGGTGCACGGCGACAAGGTGGCCGTCGACCGCATCCTCGAGCACCCCGACGTCGCGGCCGTGAGTTTCGTCGGCTCCACCCCCATCGCTCGGTACATCTACGAGACCGGAACGAAGAACGGCAAGCGCGTGCAGGCCCTCGGTGGGGCCAAGAACCACATGCTCGTGTTGCCCGACGCCGACCTCGACATGGCGGCCGACGCGCTGGTGAGCGCGGCGTACGGCTCGGCCGGCGAACGTTGCATGGCGATCTCGGTGGTCCTCGCCGTCGACACCATCGCCGACGACCTGGTGGCCAAGGTGACCTCGCGTATCCCCAACGTGGTGTGGTGGGACCGGGCAGCGACCCCAGCAGTGAGATGGGACCGCTCATCAGCGGCGAACACCGCGACAAGGTCGCGGGATACGTGGCCGGGGCGAGCGGTGAGGGGGCCACGGTGGTGGTCGACGGACGCCAGGGTGCGCCGTCGGGCGGATTCTTCTTGAAGCCGAGCCTCATCGACCACGCCAAGCCGGGCATGAAGTGTTACGACGACGAGATCTTCGGGCCCGTGCTCACCGTCGTTCGCGTGAAGTCGTACGAGGAGGGTCTGAAGCTGATCAACGAGAACCAGTTCGGCAACGGCACCGCGATCTTCACCCGCGACGGAGGTGTCGCCCGACAGTTCCAGTTCGACGTGAACGTCGGCATGGTGGGCATCAACGTGCCCATTCCCGTGCCGGTCTCGTACTACTCGTTCGGTGGTTGGAAGGCGAGTCTCTTCGGTGACCTCCACATGTACGGCCCCGACGGGATCGCGTTCTACACGCGTTCCAAGGTGGTCACCTCGCGTTGGCCCGATCCGCGCACCAGCACCGTCGACCTCGGCTTCCCGCAGAACAGGTGACCCATGGACATCGGCGTCGTGTTGCAGACAACCCCACCGGCGGCTCGCGTCGTCGACCTGGCCAAGAAGGCCGAGACCTACGGCTTCTCCCACGTGTGGGCCTTCGACAGTCACATCCTGTGGGAGGAACCCTTCCCGATCTTCACGCAGATCCTGGCCGAGACCCGCAACGTGATCGTCGGTCCGATGGTGACCAACCCGGCGACCCGCGACTGGACCGTCACGGCGAGTCTGTTCGCCACGCTCAACGAGATGTTCGGCAATCGCACGGTCATCGGCATCGGACGTGGCGACTCGGCGGTGCGCGTCACCAACGGCAAGCCGACCACCCTGGCCACGCTGCGCGACAGCATCCACGTCATCCGCGAGCTGGCGAACGGGCGCTCGGTCGACTACAAGGGGTCGACGCTGCGGCTGCCGTGGGCCGGCAAGTCGCGCGTCGAAGTCTGGGTCGCGGCGTACGGACCCAAGGCCCTGGCGCTCACCGGGGAGGTGGGTGACGGCTTCATCCTGCAGTTGGCCGATCCGAGCATCACCGAGTGGACGATCAAGGCGGTTCGCGAGGCGGCCGCCGCCGCGGGACGCGACCCGTCGAGCGTCACGATCTGTGTGGCCGCCCCGGCGTACGTCACCGACGGCACCCCGGCCGGGCTGGCGCACGGCCGCGAGCAGTGCCGCTGGTTCGGTGGCATGGTGGGCAACCACGTGGCCGACATCGTCGAGCGGTACGGCGAGTCCGCACCCGTGCCCCGCGCGCTCACCGATTACATCAAGGGTCGACAGGGCTACGACTACAACGAGCACGGCAGGGCCGGTAACTCGCACACCACCTTCGTCCCCGACGAGATCGTCGACCGCTTCTGCATCGTGGGCCCGGTCGAGGAGCACGTGAAGCGCCTCGAGGCTCTGCGCGAGTTGGGCGTCGACCAGTTCTCCGTGTACCTGCAACACGACGCCAAGGACGAGACACTGCGCGCGTACGGAGAACGCGTCATTCCCGCCATCGCCGACAACGTGACCGCCAAGAGCTGACCGGATGACCGTCGCCTCCCGCCCCCCTCGAGCGTCGTTCGTGACGGCTCGACGCCTACGGCGGGTCGCGTTGTTCTTCGTGTCACTCGTACTGGTGGCCGCGGTCTGGGAGCTGTACAAGGCCGTGGGTCCCGAAGCCGGCGGCAAGGTCTTCGGCTGGAAACTCCTGCCGCGCGCCAACGACAACGCCATGCCCCACGTGTGGGAGATGCTGTCGCGCTACGGGCGCCCCGAGGTGCGCGGATCCGATCGGCGCATCTGGTCGGTCGTGCTCGCCGGGGCGTGGTTCTCGTTCCGTCTCGCCCTGGTCGGGTTCTTCGTGGGGACCGTCCTCGGATTGGGGCTGTCGATCCTGATGGCCCGCTTCAAGGTGGCCGAGCGCGGAATCCTTCCCTATCTCGTGCTGTCGCAGACGGTTCCGTTGATCGCCCTCGCTCCGCTGGTGGTGTCGTGGGGAGGGAAGCTCTCGATCGGCGACTGGACCTGGCCCCGTTGGTTGTCGGCGTCGGTTCTCGGGGCGTTCCTCGCCTTCTTCCCGGTGGCGGTCGGTTCGCTGAAGGGACTCACCTCGCCCCCGTCGGCCTCGGTCGAGTTGATGGACAGCTACGCCGCGTCGTGGTGGCAAACCCTGCGCAAGTTGCGTTTCCCCGCCGCGGTTCCTTTCATCGTGCCGGCCCTGAAACTGGCGGCTTCGGCGTCGGTGATCGGCGTCGTGGTGGCCGAGATCTCGACGGGGCTCAAAGGCGGCATCGGACGACTCATCATCGAGTACGCCCGCGAGGCCACCAGCGATCCGGCCAAGGTGTTCACCGCGGTCTTCGGGGCGGCGGCACTCGGACTCGCGATGTCGGGGTTCGTCACCGTCGCCGACTTGTACATGATGCGCAATCGACCCAAGGAGGCCTCCGCATGAGCGCGGTCGAAATCAGGAACGTCGACAAGGTCTTCAACGCCGGCTCGAGCAACCAGGTCGTCGCGTTGACCGACATCGACCTGTCGATCGCCTCGGGGGAGTTCGTGTCGCTCATCGGCCCGTCGGGCTGCGGCAAGTCGACGCTGCTGCGTTTGATAGCGAACCTCCTCGAGCCGAGTGGTGGGACCATCGAGGTGAACGGCAAGTCGCCCAAGCAGGCGCGGCTCGATCAGGACTACGGCATGGCGTTCCAGCAGTCGGGTCTCTTCGAGTGGCGGTCCGTGGCCAAGAACATCGAGTTGCCCCTCGAACTCAAGGGTTGGGACAAGGCCAAGCGCCACGAGCGGGCCATGGAGATGCTGGATTTGGTGAAGTTGGCCGACTTCGCCGAGCACTTTCCGTGGCAACTGTCGGGCGGCATGCAGCAGCGCGTGGCGATCGCCCGTGCACTCGCGGTACACCCGTCGCTGCTCCTGATGGACGAGCCCTTCGGAGCCCTCGACGAGATGACCCGCGAGCACATGCAGGGCGAGCTCTTGAACATCTGTCGCACGGCGGGCACGACCGTGGTGTTCGTGACGCACTCGATTCCCGAGGCGGTCTACCTGTCGAACCGCGTGGTGGTCATGTCACCGCGACCGGGACGGGTCACAGAGATCGTCGATGTCGCGATCGAAGGCGAGCGCAGCGACGCGACCCGTGACAACGCCGCGTTCTTCGCGGGGATCACCGCGGTGCGCGAGGCGTTGCGCGGTGTCGAGATGAGCGACCACGTGCGGGGGATCGAGGATCGATGAACCAGCGGGCCGCGACCTTGGCGCGCAACGTTCTTCCCCCGGCGGTCTTCGGCGTGTTGTTCGTCGCGTCGTGGGAGTTCGTGGTGAAGTTCTTCGATCTGAAGCCCTACTTCCTCGCGCCGCCGTCGAAGATCTGGCAGAAGTTCACCGAGAACTTCGACCTCGTGTGGGGCGCGACCAAGGTGTCGGGCACCAACGCCCTCATCGGGTTGATCGCCGGTGCGTTGTTCGGCATGGTGATGAGCCTGGTTTTGAGCCGCTTCCGGGTCTTGAACGACCTGATCACCCCGCTGGCGATCGCCCTCAACGCCATCCCGATCTTCGTGCTGGTGGCCGTGCTCAACAACATGTTCGCCATCACGAGCGAGGTTCCCCGACGCATCATGGTGACCCTCGTCGTCTACTTCATCGTCCTCGTCAACGTGGCCAAGGGCCTGACCCAGGTCAGTCCGACCCACGTCGAACTCATGCGGTCGTACGCCGCATCGGATACCGAGATCCTGCGCAAGGTGCGCATCCCGAACGCGGTCCCGTATCTGTTCACGGCGCTCAAGATCGCCGCTCCGGCGTCGGTGATCACCGCGTTCGTCAGTGAGTACTTCGGTGGTTCGCAGAACGGTCTCGGCAGTCGCATCGCGAGCAACATCGCCAATTCGAAGAACGCGGTCGCTTGGGCCTACGTGCTCGGAGCATGTCTGCTCGGTCTCGCGTTCTATGTGGTCTCCAGCGTGCTGGAGGGCGTGGCCACGCCGGGTGGTCCCGCCAAACGATCCCGGGAGCGTCGCTGACCTACACTGGGACCATGAATCCGCGGGCACCAGCCCAAGGGGAGGAGAAAACAATGAGAAGGAACAAAGGTTGGAAACTGGCAGCGGGCGTCGTCGCCCTCTCGCTGGCGGCCGTGGCCTGCGGTGGCGACGATGGGGGCTCGGAGTCCTCGTCGTCCGAGCCCGCCGCGACCGAGTGCGCGGAGACCACGCCGGTCAAGTTGCAGCTGCAGTGGTTCATCCAGGCTCAGTTCGCCGGCTACTTTGCCGCGATCGATCAGGGCTTCTACGCGGCGCAGTGCCTCGACGTCACCATCGTCGAGGGTGGTGTCGACATCGTCCCGCAGCAGCAGTTGGCTGACGGTGCGGTCGACTTCGCCCTGTCCTGGGTGCCCAAGGCCCTCGCCAGCCGTGAGGCCGGTGCCGACATCGTGAACATCGCGCAGGTCTTCCAGCGTTCGGGCACTTTGCAGGTGTCGTTCAAGGACGCCGGCATCACCTCGCCGGCCGACTT
>JBJTFY010000328.1:0-3507 GCA_046093625.1 Actinomycetota bacterium | reverse complement strand
GGCCGAGCAGGCGCAGTTGGCTTCGGTGGTCGAAGAGACGGTGTCGGGTGTGCGCGTGATCAAGGGATTCGGAGCCGAACAGGTGCAGGCCGAGAAGTTGCGCGTCGAGGCCGATGACATCCAGCGCGTGTCGCTCGAAGCGGCGAAATTGCGGAGTCGCTTCCAGCCGGCGATCGACCTCTTGCCGTCGATCGGTTTGATCGCGGTTCTCGGTATGGGAGGCCACCGGGTGATCAACGGCGACATGACCGTGGGCGACCTCGTGAAGTTCAACGCGTACATCACCATGCTCATCTGGCCGTTGCGCAACATCGCGATGACGGTGGCCCTCGCCCAACGGGCCTCGGTCGCCCTCACGCGCGTCAACGAAGTGTTGAGCGCCGAGTCGGCGATCACCGACGCCGCACGACCGGTCGAGCTTCCGGCCCGTTCGGCCAGCGCCGTCGGTGCCGTTCGCTTCCGCGACGTGTCGTTCGCGTACGAGGGCTCCGAACCGGTCATCGCCGGGTTCGATCTCACGATCGGTGCCGGTGAGGCGGTGGCCCTCGTCGGGGCGACCGGGTCGGGAAAGTCGACGATCGTGCGGTTGCTGACGCGGTTCCACGACGTCGCGTCCGGTTCGATCGAGCTCGACGGCGTCGACGTGCGCGACCTGCGTCTGGCCGACCTGCGGGCCGCGGTCGGAATCGTGTTCGAGGACACCTTCCTCTTCCACGATCCGGTGCGCGAGAACATCGCGTTCGCCCGCCCCGATGCCCCGCGCGAGTCGATCGAGTCCGCGGCCCGACTGGCCGGGGCGCACGACTTCATCACCGAACTCCCCGAGGGCTACGACACGATCCTGGGCGAGCGTGGCTATTCGTTGTCGGGGGGTCAGCGCCAGCGCATCGCCATCGCGCGGGCGATCGTGGCCGATCCCCGGGTGTTGGTTCTCGACGACGCGACGTCGGCCGTCGACCCCAGCAAAGAGCACGAGATCCGCGAAGCCATGTCGACCGTCATGCGGGGCCGCACGACGATCGTGATCGCGCACCGACCGGGGACGATCGCCTTGGCCGACAAGGTGGTGTTGCTCGACGAGGGTCGCGCCGCCGCCGTGGGCACCCATGACCACTTGTTGGCGACGAACGAGCGCTACCGACAGGTTCTCGCCGCCTGGGCCGTGCGCGACGAGGACGGCGACGACGACGCTCCGGCGCCGGGTCCCGACGTCGCCGCGACGTTGGTCGAACGGGGTCGGGCCGTGCGTCAATCGGCCGACGAGGACGTGGTCTGAATGTGGGGCATGGCCGCGACCAGCGACGAGGACCGCCTCGACCGGGTGCAAACGGTGCGCACGTTGCGGCGCACCTACGCGATGGCCCGACCGCAACGGCGCATGCTGCACGCGGCTCTGGGTCTCGTCTTCCTGAGCGTGCTCGTGACCCTCGCCGGTCCGACCTTGTTGCGCTTCGCGATCGATCACGGCATCAAGGATCGTGACGGCGGCGTGCTCGATCGCCTCATCGTGGTGTACCTGGCGATCACCGCGTTCGGCTACGGCGTCGGGCGGTTGCAGTACCTGGCGGTGAACCGGGCGGGTGAGGGGTTCCTGCGCGACCTGCGTCTGACGGTGTTCGAACGATTGCAGAAGCAGTCGATGGCGTTCTTCGACCGCGAGAAGGCCGGGGTGTTGGTGTCTCGGATGACGAACGACATCGAGTCGATGGGCGAACTCATCCAGTTCGGGCTGTTGCAGTTCGTCTACGCCTTCTTGTTGCTCGTCCTGGCCGTGATCCTGTTGTTCGCCATGTCGTGGCAACTCGCCATCGTGGCGATGATCGTCCTGCCCTTGATCGTGATGGCGTCGGTCCGTTTCCAGAAGCAGTCGAACCGCGCGTACCTCGACGTGCGCGAAAAGGTGGGCAACAACCTCTCGACGCTGCAAGAGGGGATCACCGGGGTGCGCGTGATCCAGGCGTACGGACAGGAGGCGAATCGGGCCGCGCGGTTCGCCCGCACCAACCGGGAGTTGTTCGACTCGCACATGCACAGCGTCCGGGTGAGCACGTGGTACTTCGGTCTCGTCGAGTTCGCCGGTATCGCCGCGACCGGTGCCATCATCGGCATCGGTGGCTGGCTCGTTCACCGCGGATCGGTGAGCCTCGGCACCGTGACCGCGTTCGTGCTGTTGTTGGCGAACCTGTTCGACCCGGTGCAACAACTCAGCCAGCTCTACAACACCGTTCAGTCGTCGACCGCCGCGTTGCACAAGTTGTTCGCCATCATCGACGCCACGCCCGACGTGGACGAAGTGGCGAACCCCACGACCCTGCCCGAGCGGGGTGCGATCGACGTCCGGGATCTGACCTTCGCCTACGAGGGCGCCGATCGCCCGGCCCTGCGCGACGTGTCGATCACCGTCGCCGACGGCGAGCGACTGGCGTTGGTGGGTCCGACCGGTGCGGGCAAGTCGACTCTCGCCAAGTTGATGGCCCGGCTCTACGACCCCGTCTCCGTCGACGGGCGCGTCGGTTCGGTCAGTTTCGGTGGAGTCGACCTGCGTCAGTCGTCGATGGTCGATCTGCGCCGTCGCATCGTGGTGGTACCCCAGGAGGGTTTCTGCTTCGGAGGCACGATCCTCGAGAACATCCGCATCGCGCGGCCGTCGGCGACCGACGTCGAGGTGCAACGGGCGTTGGCCACGATCGGCGCCCTCGAACGCTTCCTCGAGTTCCCCGAGGGGATCATGACCGAGGTGCGCGAACGGGGCTCACGACTGTCGGCCGGCGAGCGACAACTCGTCGCACTGGCCCGCGCGGCCCTCGTCGACCCGGCGGTGCTGGTGCTCGACGAGGCGACGTCGAATCTCGACCCGGGCACGGAGGCGGTGGTCGAACGGGCGCTCGAGAAGTTGATGACCGGTCGCACGGTGATCGTCGTGGCTCACCGGTTGTCGACGGTCCGTCGTGCCGATCGCATCGCCGTGGTCGATCACGGCGAACTCGTCGAGTTGGGCTCACACGACGAATTGGTGTCGCTGGGTGGGCGATATGCGGCCCTGGCGGCGGCGTGGGAGGCCAGTCAGCCGCACTGACGTTCGCGACGCTCAGGCGCGCGCGAAAGCCAGTACGAATTCGATGAGACCGTCCTCGCCGGTGGTGACGAAACCGTTGGAAGGGTTCTCGATGTCGTAGTCGGCGAAGACGACCTCGATACTGCCCAGCACTCCGATCAATCCGTTCTCCATGCGCGCGCTCACCTCGAAGGAGACCTCGCGCGTGACTCCGTGCAAAGTGAGTTCCCCCGTGGCGACGGCCGTGATCGTGGCACCCGGCGCGGGAATGGAGCCAAGTTCGATCGGTTGCGTCGATCGGAACGAAGCCGTGGGGTGAATCGATGTCTCCATGATCGGTCCCGCGAACTGAGAGTCGCGTCGGGTGCTGTCGCTCGTGATGGTTGCCACCGCGACCTCGATGTTGGCGCCGTGGTTGGACGTGCCCGCGATCGTGTGCGTTGCCGGCGCGG
>JBJTFY010000327.1:0-3998 GCA_046093625.1 Actinomycetota bacterium | reverse complement strand
CGGTGGCCGAACAGGTCGAGCGCTTCACGGCGGCCGTCGCCCGCTGGAAGCAGGCGATCGCGTGAACACTCGTTTGTTCGGTGAGGTGTTGGTGACGATGCTGGTCATCGTCGACCCGCCGGGGAACGTGCCGATCTTCCTGGCGGTGACGCGTCAGCTGTCGGCCAAGGAACGGCATCGCGCGGCGTATCTGGCCATCGGCACGGCCTTTCTCGTCATCTCCCTGTTCGCCATCGGGGGCCAGACGATCCTCGATTACCTGCACGTCTCGGTACCGGCCCTGCAGGCGGCCGGTGGATTGTTGTTGTTGCTCGTCGCGCTCCAATTGCTGTACGGCAAGGGCGGCGACGACGGATACATCGAAGCCACGCCCGAGCAACGCACGTCGATCGCGATGGTTCCACTCGGCACACCATTGCTGGCCGGGCCGGGGGCGATCGTGGCCACCATCGTGTTCTTCAGTCGCGCCGAGGGCGCGGGCGAGTGGTTCACGGTGGTCGGAGGTACCGCCGTGGCTTTGCTGATCTCGCTCCTTGCCTTGCGCTTCAGCGGCTTCGTGCAGCGCGTCGTGCGTCCCACGGGCGTGTTGTTGCTGGCCCGGGTGGCGGGCATGATCCTGGCCTCGGTGGCCGTTCAGATGATCGCCGATGCGGTCACCGAGTTCGTGCGCGTCGGCGCCGACAGGATGTGACCATGCCGTACCAACAGCGAATCCGGGTCCGCTACGGCGAGTGCGACATGCAGCGGGTGGTGTTCAACGCCAACTACTTCGTGTACTGCGACGACGTGGTGGATTCGTGGACGCGCATAGCGCTGGCCGACGAGCTGAAGGCGGGCGGAAGCACCACCGATCTGCACGCGATCGGCTTCGATTTCATGTTGAAGAACACCAACCTCACGTGGCACGCTCCGGTCCGCTTCGGCGAGACGATCGACATGAGCGCGCGCGTGTCGCGTTGGGGCAACAGCAGTTTCGACGTGAGCATCGACGGAAGCGTCGACGGCGAGCCACGCTTCGACGCGGTGATCACCTACGTGAGCATCGACCCCGTTACTCAGCGTCCGGCACCGGTGCCCGACGTGGTGCGGGTGGCCCTCGATCGCTAGGCGCCCCAGCTCACCCAGTTGCCGTGGGGATGTGTGGTGGCGAGTCGTCGCACCGACCGTCGGCCGGATCGCCAGGTGACGAGCGAGATGACCGTGATCAACTCGTCCGAGCCGGCGTGCCCCGGAAGCTCGGGCGTCTCCTTGGGGCTCTCGGCGATGATCCAACTCAGGTCGAACGTTCCACCGATGCGCTCGAGCTCGTCCACGAATGCCACGCGGCGTGCGGGGGAGAGATAGTTCAACACCCAGCTCGTCGTCACGACAGGATGACCGTGCGATCGGGCGCGGCTCACGGCGTCACCCACGGAGTCGACGGCATCCCCCGGCTCGACGACGATCGCGTGGGCGCGCGCCAGCGACACCGCCGACCGCAGTCGTTCGAACCTCTCCACGTGATCGGGCCACACGCACGCTTCGAGCCAACGCACCTCGTCGTCGTCGTGCACGTCGATGGGCGAGGCGTCGATGCCGACGGAGAAGGCCACTTCGGGCACCCGGTTCGGCAATGGCGGCTCACCCCGAACGTCGCAGGTGACGACGAGCGCCGAATCGGCGCCGATGATTCGGCCCGGTCGCACGTCGTAGCCGAGGTGGGGTGCGAGCAAGGTCAGTCCGGCACTGCTGCCCACGTCGACCCGAGCGAGCGTGCCGACCTCGGCGTTCAGGATCGACATGGGAAAGAGGAACCAGTTGCAACGCCCGATCTCGTTGGTCTGGGTGGAACGGCCCGCCAACAGTTCTCTCATCGCCGTGGAGCGGGACAGGACGAACTCCACGAACAGCTCGGTGACCTCCCCCTCGGCGGCCCGGCGGGCGATGTTGGGGTAGTGGTGGGCCAGCGGGTGATCGGGTTCGGCCAGCAACAGGTGGTGGGCGGCGGCGAACAGCAGCACGGGGATGCGTTGGGTCTCGGGAGCGACCGACATGAGTTCGAGTACCCGAGGCTCACGGGCCACCCGGGCCGCGAGCCGTCCGTACAGCGGCGCACCCACCTCGAAGGCCCGGGCGAATTCGTCGAATCGGCGTTCGAGTTCGTCCACGAACTCACTTTAGAT
This sequence comes from Actinomycetota bacterium, assembly GCA_046093625.1. Lineage (GTDB taxonomy): Bacteria > Actinomycetota > Acidimicrobiia > Acidimicrobiales > Ilumatobacteraceae > Casp-actino8. The sequence goes on along the minus strand of JBJTFY010000327.1, from coordinate 1,836 downwards.
TCGGCGCACGAAACGGAAATGAAACCCGACACGGGCTTCGAATCTTGCGAGAATGGAGGCGATGACCTCGTTCGACCTTCTCGCCGACCTCGACGCCCGCGGGTTGATCCACGACTCGACCGATCGCGTCGCGTTGAGTGCTCGACTCGCGCAGGGCCCGATCGCGGTGTACGTCGGGTTCGATCCCACGGCCGACTCGTTGCACGCGGGCAATCTCCTCGGACAGGTGATGTTGCGGCGATTCCAGTTGGCGGGACACAAGCCGGTGGTGCTCGCCGGCGGTGCGACGGGAATGGTCGGTGATCCGGGCGGACGCAGCGAGGAGCGCAATCTGCTCGATCGCGAGACGCTCGCGCACAACGTTCGTTGCGTGAAGTCGCAACTGGAACGCATCCTCGACTTCGACGGCCCGTGTGCCGCGCGGCTTGTCGACAACGCCGACTGGACCGCACCGATGAGTGCGCTCGAGTTCCTGCGTGACGTCGGCAAGCACTTCACCGTGAATCAGATGGTGGCCAAGGAGTCGGTGCGCGCGCGCATGGAGAGCGACAACGGCATCTCGTACACCGAGTTCAGTTACATGCTGTTGCAGGCGAACGACTTCCGACACCTGCGCGAACACGAGGCCGTCGAGATGCAGATGGGCGGCTCCGACCAATGGGGCAACATCACCGCGGGTATCGACCTCATCCGACGTCGGCTCGCCACGCCGGCGTTCGGTCTGACCTGGCCGCTCCTCACGCGTAGCGACGGCCAGAAAATGGGCAAGTCGGTGCACGGAGCGCTGTGGCTGGACCCGGCCAAGACCAGCCCGTACCAGTTCCGCCAGTACTGGGTGCAACTACCCGACGAGGACGTCGAGCGCTTCCTTCTGCAGTTGACCCTGCGCCCGGTGGAAGAGATCGCGGCCCTGGTCGCCGAGCACCGTTCCGACCCGGGACGCCGGGTGGCTCAAAAGGCCCTGGCCCACGACGTGACGGCCTTGGTCCACGGTGCGGCCGCCGAAGCCGCGGCCGCCGAAGCCGCCGGGGTCCTTTTCGGAGGTGACCCGACCACCGCCTCGGCCGAGGCCCTGGGGGTGGTGGCCCGCGAGGTTCCCTCCTCCAAAGTCACAAAAGCCCAGCTAGACGACCTGTTTTCCCTCCTTCAGGGGGTCGGACTGGCCTCGTCGAACGGCGATGCCCGGCGGGGACTGCAACAAAAGGCCTTCCGGGCCAACGGTCTCCCGGTGTCCGAGGAGGCCGGTCTGGCCGGGGTGGAGTTGCTGCACGGCCGGTTCGTGCTCTTGCGCAAGGGAAAGACCAACTTCCACCTGCTCGACGTGGTCGGTTGACCAGCCCGGAAATTTCCGGCCGAACTTCTTGGTCGCAGGTTGGTGGAGCCCGACCCGGTCGCTAGATTTGCCACTCGCCCCTGAAAGCCGTTCGCGGTTTCGGTGGGTGGCGGCACCAACATGCTGATCGCGGGTTCACCCGTGCTCCACATGAGTGCCCGAGCCTCGGCTCCTTGAAAACGGAAGAGAAGACTGAACGCCAGTGCGGGCAGTCATTCGAGAGCGTGGCTTTGCCATTCCCTCGGAGAGGCTGTCTGTCAATTCACCATGGTCGAGCAATCGATCGTGGAACAAAAACAAATCGTCGAGCTTGTCTCGACAGAGCGGATCGCGGTTCGGCACACCTGGGCTATTCCCCCGGGTGGAATCGCGCTCTAACTCATGGACGAAGTCATGGTGTGAGCGATCACACGATGGCGAGTTCTTGACGGAGAGTTTGATCCTGGCTCAGGACGAACGCTGGCGGCGTGCTTAACACATGCAAGTCGAACGAGGTCCATGCA
>JBJTFY010000326.1:0-3591 GCA_046093625.1 Actinomycetota bacterium | reverse complement strand
GCACGAAGAGCATCTGGTGGGGAGTCGTCGTACACGTGGGCGTGGCCAGGGCGATGGACCTGTCCTCGCTCGGGGACAAGGGTTTCCTGTGGTGAGGATGCGCGAAGCCGTCGCCACCGGCGCGGTCGCGGCCGTGCTGGGCGGACTCACGGGGCGGATCCTCGGCGTGGGGCGTTGGGGACTCGTGGTGGGGGCCGTCAGTGGGTCGATGGCCGGAGCGCGGGGCATCTACGACTGGCGCACGCGTCGCGGGGTGACCGCCTTCGTGGTCGACCACACCTGGTCACTGGCCACCACCAGTGCCGGTGTGGTGGTCTCGGTTCTCAATGCCGTGGGCGACGCGGGATACGAACCCGAGTTGTCGTATCGGCAGAACCGCATCGTGAACCGCCGAGGGTTGGTGTTGCGCCGAGGCTTCGCGGTGACCTTCGGCAACGTGGTCGACGGCGCGGCCGACGTCGACGGACGTTTCGACGCCAGTCGTCGCGAGCTCGTGACCGTGCACGAGGAGGCGCACATCCGTCAAGCGCGCATCTTCGGCCCCGCGTTTCCGGTGCTCTACGGAGCGTGGTTCGTGGGTGGCGCGTTGGTCGGCGCATCGAAATGGCTGGCGTCGGACCGATCGGTGCCGCTGTCGAAAGTGGTCGACGACTGTGCGTACTACCGCAATCCGTTCGAGCGCCACGCCTACCGATTGCAGGGTGTGTCGACGCCGGCCGACGTCGTCGAACGTTAGAGCGTGCGCAGGAAACCGAGCAGTGCCTCGTTGAACTCGGCGGGGTACTCCTGCTGGGTCCAGTGGCCGGCCTTCGGAATGAGAACCTTGCCCTTGTAGTTGGGAGTCATGGCGTTCATGGCGTCGATGGTGTCGAGTCGCGAGGCGATGACACCGTCTTGTTCGCCACCGATGAAGAAGGTGGGCATCGAGATGCGTTCGGGCGAGAGGTCCTTCAACACCTCGAAGTTCGCGTCGAGGTTGCGATACCAACTGACCGGGCCGAAGAAGCCGCTGTTGGTGAATTGCTCGACGTAGTAGTCGAGGTCGTCCGAAGTCAGCCAGAAGGGCAATCCGTCGGGGATGTCCTTGAACAGATCGAGGAAACCGGTGCCCTCCATGGGTGGCATCTCGTTCACGTCGGTCGGACCGGGGCGGTACAGCGCTCCGCTGCCTCCCCACAGGATGGTGCGCATGGTGTGGCGGATGTCGGCTTCCAATTCGCGCTCGGCGGGGCCCACCTGCTGGAAGTACAGCATGTAGAAGAACCGGTCGGCGAACATCATCTTGAACAGGTCAGTGGGCTTCATCGGCCACGGCGTGAACGGAACGCTCACGGCACACACCGCGTTCACGCGCTCGGGATGTAGCCGACCGGATTCCCACACCACCAACGCACCCCAGTCGTGACCCACGAAGGTGGCGGTGTCGTGGCCGGTGGCGTCGAGCAGACCGTTGAGATCGGCGGTGAGCTGACCGATGCCGTAGGCCTCGACGTCACGCGGGGCCGACGAGAACCCGTACCCGCGCTGATCGGGAGCGAGCACGTGATAACCCGCGGCCGCCAACGGCTCCAATTGGTGACGCCACGAGTGCGCCGACTCGGGAAAGCCGTGGCACAGCAGCACGCACGGATTCGTGGGATCGCCGGCCTCGGTGACGACGAGGTCGACGCCGTTGGTGTGAATGGTGCGCTGGCGAGTTGTCATTCCCGAATCGGGCCGAATCTCAGAGTGACGGCGCGAACGAGTAGGTCTCGAATGTCGCCACGACGTTTCCGATCAATACGTCACCGTCACTTCCGGCGGTATCGGCGATCGTCAGTTCGACTCTGTACGAGTAGTAGTCGGAATCGTCGACCAAACCGGAAGCGATGATTGGGAAAATCTCACACTGACCGGCCGTCAGTGCGGTATTGGTGAGGGATTCGGTGTCGATGGCAGTAGAGCTCCCGCTGGCGAAAATCTCCACCTTCGAGATGTATCCACCGGAACTGAATGCACCAGTGGGAAAGCAAAGTCTGATCGATGTCAGCCTGCGAGCAGTCAGGGAGTCGTTGCTCCAATCGTCGATGAAACCGGGTACATCGAATCCGATTCGGCCGGTGCCGTTTTGCAACGACAATTGCATCGACGTGTTGCCCCCGTGCGTTCCCGAATAGCTGAAGCTGTAATAATTGCGGTCGATCGGGAAGACCAACGTGTACTCATCGTCATTGTCGGCGTAGTCCCCCTCGAGGACTTCGAGCCTCTCGTCGTCGTAGTAACCAGCAATGTCAACGATGAGGTCCGCCTCGCCATACACGTAGAAACAAACTGACCCGTTGAACGAAGTCTTCACACTGAGAGCGTTGGCGATGTCGATGTTGTTCTCGAAGTTCAACGATGACGCATTGGGCACTGAGTCGGAGGTGGCGTTGCACGGGAAGGCGGTGACGAATCCATACCCACCGTTCTTGCGACCCTCCGTGACCGTGAGGTTGATGGCAACACCGGTCGCTGATGTGGGTACGACCGATTGGTTCGTTGTCGAACCGTCCGAATTGATGGTCGCGATCGTTCCTTCGACGACCAGCCGATAGGTGGCATTCGAGATGGCGGTCGTTCGTCGGGTGTCGAGTGCTCTCACCGGAGTGATGGCATGGAAGGGTGCATCATCGGCGTAAGGGGGCGTTATGCCTTGCGGAACGAGGGGCTTTTCGGGGTTGGAGGAACCGTTCGCAAGAAGTCCACCACCCACGACGGCAATCGTCACGGCTGCTCCGATTGCCGCCCAACGTACCGAACTGAATACTGCCATGACCCCTCCTCGTGGCGACCCCCGCCACCCTCGTGGGAAACGGTAACAAACTCCGGGCCCGGGCCGTGACAGAAGAGTCAGGACTCCGGACAGGTTCCGTCAGGAACGCGTGAAGTGGTTCAGGCCGGGTTGCGACGAGCCAAGGGGTTGGTCTCGAGCTCCGGGTCGGCGATGGGGGCTCCCGTGACCTCGTCGGTCCAGTAGGTACCAGCGTCCAAACGGGCCAGCGCGGTCTCCACGTCGGCCAGGTCGCGTTCGATGGCGTCGAGATCGATCGGCGCAGACGCCGGGGGTTGCTCGGGCTCGAACGAAGACATGGCCGAAGCGTAGTCGCAGGTAGCGTGTCGCCTCATGCCCACACCCTTCCCGCCGCTCGACGGTTCCGCCCCCAAGTGCCAGCAGTTCAAGGAAGCCCCCGAGATGGGCATCGACCCGTCCAAGCGCTACACCGCCACCATGGACACGTCCATGGGCACGATGGTCATCGCCCTCGACGCCCTGCGCGCGCCGGTGACGGTGAACAGCTTCGTGTTCCTGGCCCTCAACCACTACTACGACGGCATCATCTTCCACCGCATCATCAAGGGGTTCGTGTGCCAGGGCGGTGACCCCACCGGCTCGGGTCGGGGCGGCCCCGGGTATCGCTTCGACGACGAGTTGCCCAAGGCCGGTCAGTACGAGATCGGTTCATTGGCGATGGCCAACGCCGGCCCCAACACCAACGGCTCACAGTTCTTCCTCATCAGTGGTTCCGACGGTGTGCGTCTGCCACCGCTGTATTCGCTGTTCGGCAAGGT
>JBJTFY010000325.1:0-2143 GCA_046093625.1 Actinomycetota bacterium | reverse complement strand
CATCACCCCCGCCGCCGGGTACGTCTCGGGGCCTTCACCCATCTTCATCGGTCTCATCGCCGGTGTCGTCTGCTGCTACGCGGTGCGACTGAAGCACAAGTTCGGCTACGACGACGCCCTCGACGTGGTCGGCGTCCACTTCGTGGGTGGCCTCGTCGGTTCGCTCCTCATCGGCTTCTTCGCCAACCCGTCGTTCTTCGACGGGGCGTTCATGGAAGGCATCTTCTACGGCGGCGGCGCCAAACTCCTGCTGGAGCAGGCCATTGCCAACGGAGCCGCCATCGTGTGGTCGTTCGTGCTCACGTACGGCATCATGGTGGCGTTGAAGAAGGCCATTGGTGTGCGAGTGTCCGACGAGAGCGAGGCCGGCGGCCTCGACCTCGCCGAGCACGGCGAGACCGCCTACAACTCCTGAGCACAGAGACCGACTCGAACGAATACAGACCCGGAGGACCACCATGAAACTGATCACCGCGATCGTGAAGCCGTTCAAGCTCGACGACGTCAAGGACGCGCTCAAGGCCGCCGGCGTGCAGGGCATCACCGTCAGCGAGGTACGGGGCTTCGGTCGCCAAGGCGGCCACACCGAGACCTACCGCGGGGCCGAGTACAAGCTCGACTTCGTGCCCAAGGCCCGACTCGAGATCGTGGTGGCCGACGACGCGGTCGACGGAGTGGTCGATGCCATCAAGGCCGCGGCTTCCACCGGCAAGATCGGTGACGGCAAGATCTGGGTGACCGGCGTGGATCGCATCATCCGTATCCGCACCGGCGAAGAGGGTCACGACGCCGTCTGAGGCCTCGGCATCCGAGCTCACCGCGCTGGGTCAGTCGATGAGGGCGGTGGCGAAGTCGTCGACGAATGCTTCGAGTCCGGTTCGGCGGGGATCGAAGATCGGGAGCGCGTCGAGTCCGGCGTGGGCCAAGAGTCGCTTCTCGTTGAGCACCCATCGGTGACCGACAACCATGCGTCGATGCGCTTCTTCCATGGCGGCTCGGGCGAGATTCCCGATGGTGGCGGTGACGTCTCCGCGCCGTGCGTGCGCACGTGCGTAGTCGAGGGTGAAATCGCGCTGGAACCCCCAACGATCGGTGGCTTCGCGGGCCAACTCTTCCGGAAACGAGGTATCGAATTGGAGAGCACCGGTGAGAACGTTCGAACACGCGACTTCGGCCAACAATGTGTACGACGGAAATCCGGCGAGATAACCGAGAAGTTGGTCCACTTCGTAATCGCCTCGACGAGCGCGCGTCGACCACTCGTCGACTACTTCGAGATCGCGAAGGATCACGTCGATCTCGACGCCGTCGACATCGAGCCAGGCCCCACCGTTCATGAAACGGCCCCATGAACCAGGCGAATGGATCGTTCCCAGCTCAGTCAACATTCCGAGATCGAGGTCTCCTCGGTAGAAGACGCCGAGATCCCAATCGCTCGCCTCGTCGGCTTCGCCCATCGATCGGGAGCCGCCGAGGGTGACCGCCACGACTCCCCTCGATCGCGCGACCACATCGACCACCTTGGCTACGACATGCGGTAGTCGGGACGCGGAATCGGTGGACATCACACGACCTGACGCATCGCCTGCCATACGCGCTGTGACGTGCAGGGTAAATCGATGTGCGTCACGCCGAGGTGGGCGAGCGCATCAACGACGGCGTTCTGCACCGCCGGTGTGGCCCCGATCGTGCCGCTCTCCCCGATGCCCTTGGCCCCCAGATCGTTGAGCGGTGAGGGTGACTCCATGTGCACGGTCACGAAACTCGGCACCTCGGCCGCGCTCGGGAACCCGTAGTCGGCGAAGTTGCCCGTGAGCGGGTTGCCGGCATCGTCGTACACGAACTCTTCGAACAGCGCCTGGCCGATGCCCTGGACGAGACCTCCGTGCACCTGACCCTCGGCGAGGAGGGCATTCACGATACGTCCAGCGTCGTCGACCGCGTACACGTCGCGCAGGCGGACGCCGCCGGTCTCGGTGTCGACCTCGACCACCGCGATGTGAGCGCCGCTCGGGAAGGTTCCTCCCTTCTGAGTGAAGTCGCCCGCGCCGTCGAGGCGCTCGCCCTCACGCGACGCCGCCGTCACGACTTCGGACCATCCGACCGAGATCGCCGGGGTGCCCACCACGTGGAACCGGCCGTC
>JBJTFY010000324.1:0-2480 GCA_046093625.1 Actinomycetota bacterium | reverse complement strand
AACATGTACATGAGTCGTCACCACGGTATGGACGGCGGTGCGGTGCACGATCCGCTTGCCGTGATGGTGCTGACCCATCCCGAGCTGTTCACCCGCAAGAACGCCCACGTCGTGATCGAGTTGAACGGCACGCACACGCGTGGAATGACCCTGATCGACGAGCGTGATCTGCGCGAGGTGAAGGCCGGCAACTGCGACGTGTTGATGACGGTCGACGCCGAGGCCGCCTTCGCCGTGATGAGCGAGGCCATCGCGCACTTCAGCCACTGACAGTCGGTCGGCCCGGAAGTAGGGTTCTCGCATGCGCGCCGCCGTCATGCGAGATTGGTCCCTGCGAGTCGACGACATCCCCGAACCGGTGCCCGGTGGTGGCCAGGTGCTCGCTCGCGTGTTGGCCTGCGGCATCTGTGGCAGCGATCTGCACCTGTTGGTGCACGGCGAGGAGAGCCGCCGACTGAGCGCCGAACTCGCCGACGGCGCGGGCCCGAACCCGGGCTCGCCGATCATGTTCGAACCGCACCTCGACACCGTCATGGGCCACGAGTACTGCTGCGAGGTTCTCGACGTGGGGCCGGGCGTGAACAACCTGAAGTCCGGCGACGTCATCGTCAGCTTTCCGGTCACCTTCGACGAACACGGCATCCACGGCGTCGGGTTCAGCAACAAGTACCCGGGCGGTTACGCCGAGCGCATCGTGGCCAACGAGATGATGAGCATCAAGGTGCCCAACGGGTTGTCGCCCGAACTGGCCGCCATGACCGAACCTCTGGCCGTCGGTGTGCACGCCGTCGAAAAGAGTCGCATCGCCCCGGGCGACGCGGCGCTCATCCTCGGTCTCGGCCCCGTCGGTCTGGCGTGCATCGCCGAATTGAAGATGCGCGGCATCGGACCGATCATCGGCGCCGACTTCTCGCCCCGGCGCCGGGCGCTCGCCGAGCACCTCGGAGCCGACGTGGTGGTCGACCCCCGCGACACTCCGGCCATCGAGGCCTGGCGCCGCGTCGACGGCAAGAAGCCGCTCGTCGTGTTCGAGGCGGTGGGCGTGCCCGGCATGATCGAGCAGGCCATGCGCATGGCGCCTAAGGACGCCCGCATCCTGATCGTCGGCGCGTGCATGCAAGAGGACCGGGTGCACCCCATGCTGGGGATCGGCAAGGAACTCAGCCTGCAGTTCGCCCTCGGCTACACCCCGATCGAATTCGGCAGCGCGTTGACCGCGATCGCCGAGGGCAAGGTCGACCTCGCTCCCCTCATCACCGGTCGCGTCGGCATCGACGACGTTCCGCAGGCGTTCCGCGACCTCGGCAACCCCGAGGCCCACGCCAAGATCCTCGTCATGCCGAGATGAGTGTCGTGACGTCGGATTCGTTCCCGCAGCAGTACGCGCGCACCCAACGACTCACCTTGGGCGAGCCGCGCAACGTCACCGTGTCCGACGACGGACGCAAGGTGGTGTTCCTGCGCAGCGATTCCGGCCACGACCCCGTGAACCGCTTGTGGCTGCTCGACGTGGAGTCCGGGCACGAGACGTTGGTGGCCGACCCGCACGTGATGCTCGGCGCCGACGACGCCGACGATCTGCCCCCCGAGGAACGCGCACGACGTGAACGTCTGCGCGAGGGGGCCGGTGGCATCACCAGCTACTCCACCGACGCCGACGGCGACCGCTTCGCCTGCACGTTGTCGGGACGACTGTTCGTGGGCGATCTGCACCAGGTGAACGTGCGCGAGATCCGCACGGTCGGGCCGGTGTTCGACCCGCGACTCTCGCCCAACGGCGAATGGGTGGCCCACGTGTGCGGGCGTTCGTTGCGCGTGGTGGGAGTCGACGCCGACGACGCCCACGGCTTCGAGTTGGCCGGGCCGACGTCGTTCGGCGAACCCGACACGGTGAGCTGGGGCGCGGCCGAGTTCGTGGCCGCCGAGGAGATGAACCGCTACCGCGGTTTCTGGTGGTCGCCCGATTCGCGACACCTCGCGGCCTGTCGCGTCGACGAGGCTCCCGTGACGGTGTGGCACATCGCCGATCCGGCGCACCCCGATCGACCGGCCAACGCGATTCGCTACCCCGTCGCCGGAACCGCCGACGCGATCGTGTCGTTGCACGTGTTCGACGCGGTCGAGGGCACCCGCGTGGACGTGTCGTGGGACGCGGCGGCGTATCCGTACCTGACCGACGTCGACTGGATCGACGAGGATTCGTTGTTGGTCACCGTGTGCTCGCGCGATCAGCGCACGTTCGTCGTGCTGCGCACGGACCGCCAAGACGGCTCCACCCGCGAAATCACCCGACTCGAGAGCGAGACCTGGGTCGACATCGTGCCGGGAGTCCCCGCGACGCTCGGAAACGGATCGCTCGTGGTCGCCGACGATCGCGACGGCTGGAAACGATTGATCGTCGACGGCGTCGCGGTCACTCCCGTGGGCACGAACGTGCGCGCGATCGTGAGTGTCGGCCACGACGACGTGGTGTTCCTCGC
>JBJTFY010000323.1:0-3740 GCA_046093625.1 Actinomycetota bacterium | reverse complement strand
TTTTGGCATCCTCAATGCGGGACCGGCCCGGGCGATCGACCCGAATATCGTCGTAACCCCCTCGAGCATCACCCTTTCCGAGGGGGCCAGCGCCCAACTCGCGGTCACGCTCGCCGAACCGATCGTTTGTCCTTCACCTTCCTCCTGTTCAGTGACCCTGAATTTCGCCGGCAGCGTCCCTCCGGGAATCTCTCTGTCCAGTCCTTCCATCGCATGGTCATACTCGGAGTGGAATCAGACGCGGACCATTTCCGTTTCGATCAGCGATCCGAGTCTCCTGACGAACAATCAGGTTGTGCACCTCTCGGCGGTCGCCAATTCCGAGTCCGAGTACTACTCCGGCTTCAGCGTCGACGTCGCAGTGACGATTGCGGTGACCCAAACAACGACAACGAACCCGAGCCAGAACCTCGGTGGCCTTCCGGAGACCGGGAGCGACCGAACCATTGTCCGATTCGCTCTGTGGACGTTGCTCATCGGTGTGGCAGTGACGTTCCGGCGCACGCTTCGATTCTCGTAATCCCCGCCGAAAGACCCCGCGCACACTTCCGGCTTTCGCGTCCGTTCTGTTGGTGACAACCATTCAGAGGATCCGAGGGACCCGGCCCGACGACGATCCGCCAACCTGCCGCCACTCCGTGGCGACAAGGTGGCAACGCCGGGTGCGATGGAGGAAACCATGCCCGAACAACTGATTCCTGATAACCTGCCCGACGACGTGCGCTGGGGCTTCACGCGAACCGGCCTCGCCCGACTGCGCCACTACGCCCACCCGATTCCCCACTCTCGCGGTTTCGTGAAGCCGTTCATGGAGGGCGAGTGGCCCGGACTCGACTGGCATCGAGCGATGAAGATCGCGAGCGAGGCCGGAGTGTGGGTGCGCACCGGCCGGACTTTCACCGGCCTCGAGGAGGCACCTCACGTGAAGGAACTGCACATCCTGCACGACGGCACAGTGCGCGTGGTCGAACTCCCACCCGACGAGCAAACACCGATCTCAGTGGAACCGACACCGGGCGCGATTCTGGTCGACGTCCCACCTCGGGCCCTGTCAGACGAGGCGTCGTCGCGCGATCTCGCCCGTTCGATCCTCGAAGGAATGCGTCCTCGTAGAAACCAGGAGTGACCCATCACAGGTCGGTGCGCAGGCTCCACAGTTCGGGGAACAACACCACGTCCAGCATGCGTCGCAGGTAGGGCACCCCGCTCGTGCCACCGGTGCCGGTCTTGCTCCCGATCACTCTCTCCACCGTGGTGAGGTGACGGAAACGCCACAGACGGAACGCATCCTCGAGGTCCACCAACTCCTCGGCGAGTTGGTACAGGTTCCAGTGACGTTCGGGATCGCGGTACACCTCGCTCCAGGCGCGTTCCACCGCCTCCGAATGCACGTGTGGTTCGCGCCAATCACGGTTCAGCTGCGCCGCCGGAACATCAAGACCGGCACGCGCCAACATTCGCAGTGATTCGTCGTACAGCGACGGCGAGCGCCACGCCCGATCCACCTCGGCGAACACGTCGGGCGTGTGGCGATGCGGTTCCAGCATGGTGGCACTCTTGTTGCCCAGCGCGAACTCGATGCAGCGATACTGCCAACTCTGGAAACCGCTGCTGTTCGACAGGTACGGCCGAATGGCGCTGTACTCCGGTGGCGTCATGGTGGCCAACACGTCCCACGCGTGCACCAATTGCTCCATGATGCGAGACACGCGCGCCAACGTCTTGAATGCCGGCGCTGAACGGTCGTTGGCCACGTGACCGATCGCCGATCCCAACTCGTGGAGCATCAACTTCATCCACAGCTCGCTCGTCTGATGCTGGATGATGAACAGCATCTCGTTGTGGTCCGGCGACAAAGGTCTCTGAGCGCCGAGGATCCTCTCGAGCTGCAGGTAGTCGCCGTAACTCATCGCCCGGGAGAAATCGAGGTGCGCACCGTCGTACTTGTCGTTCATGGCTGAGATACCACTGATGCCGTCATGTCCGCCTCCCTCGCCGAACCTAGTCAGCGTCACCTCGTCCAAAGGCATCTCCGGCGGCGTCTAGTTTGTGGACATGGCGACTTTCGTCCAGCACCGCATGTCCGAGCTGTCCGGACGCCTGTACGTCGCCGGCTCCTACGTCGACTCGCGTGGTGACCGCGCCCCCGTCATCGATCCCGCCACCGAGGAAATCGTCGGTCAGTTCGCTCTCGCCACCGACACCGAGGTCGACGATGCAGTCGCCGCCGCGCGGGTTGCTCAGCGCGAGTGGTGGTGCCTCAGCAGCCTCGAACGTGCCGAGTCGTTGCACCGCGTCGCCGATCGCCTCGTCGACATGGCACCGATCGTCGGCGAGTGTCTCACGCGCGTGATGGGCAAGCCCTTCCGCGAATCGAACTGGGAGGCCGGGGCCTCGGCCTCGTCCTTCCGCTACTACGCCGAATTGGCGCGTCACGAACAAGGTCGCCTGGCCGGCTCGGCCATCGCCGGTCAGATGCACATGACGCTCAAGGAACCGCTGGGCGTGATCGTGTCCATCGTTCCGTTCAACTTCCCGGTGCTGTTGTTCGGCTGGCAGGCCGCCGCATCGTTGGCCGCCGGCAACGCGATCATCGTGAAGCCCTCCGACCTCACCCCCCTCACGTTGCTCATGGTGATGGAGGCGTTCGATCATCTCCCACCCGGCCTGGTCCAGGTGGTCACCGGCACGGCACGGGTGGGGCAAGCGTTGGTGGCCCCCGAGCACACGCACGGCATCGCTTTCACCGGCAGCGTTCCCGCCGCCCAAGCGGTGGCCCGGGCCGCGGCCGAGCGCTTCAAACCGGTGCTCATCGAGGCGTCGGGCAACGACCCGTTCATCGTGATGCCGTCGGCCCCCGTCGACGTGGTGGCGCGGGGCGCCGCCTTCGCCTCGTTCCTGAACTGCGGTCAGGTGTGCACGTCGGCCGAACGCTTCTACGTGCACGCCGATGTGTACGACGACTTCGTCGAGGCCTTCGCCGAACAGGCGCGTTCTCTCCGCGTCGGGTCCGGCTTGGACAACGTCGACATGGGTCCGTTGGCGTCCTCGCGCGAACGCGATCGTTTCGAGCGCGTCCTGAAGAGGGCCGTCGAACAAGGTGCCCGCGTCGTCACCGGTGGAGGTCGCCCGAACCGATTCGAGCGCGGGTGGTTCCACGAACCCACCGTCATCGAGGTTGAGCACGCGTTCGACATCATGCACGCCGAGTCCTTCGGGCCCGTGGCACCGGTGTGTCGCGTCGACAGCCTCGACCAGGCGATCGAATTCGCCAACGACTCCAACGTCGGCCTGGGCGCCAACATCTACACCTCCGACCTGCACGAGGCGTTCCGCGCCGTGCACGAGATCGAGAGCGGCATCGTGTGGGTCAACACGCCGCTGAACGACAACGACGCCGTGCCCTTCGGTGGCCGCAAACTCACCGGCTCGGGTCGCGAACTCGGTGCCGAGGGTCTCGAGCAGTTCCGCCGCTCGAAGATGGTGATGATCTCCCCCACCGCCGAGGCCGACCCCGAGTGGTTCCCGTACCCCGACGAGGACGCGTACCCCGGATGAACGGACGTCGCGCCATCATCACCGGCGGAGCCAAAGGTTTCGGACTCGCGGTCGCCGAGGCCCTCGTCGCCGCTGGCGCCACGGTGTCGGTGTGCGACACCGACGAGTCGGTCACGCGTCTCACCTCGCGCCCCGGCTTCGCCCTCGCCTCGGTGGCCGACGTGAGCGACGCCGACCAGGTG
>JBJTFY010000322.1:0-6037 GCA_046093625.1 Actinomycetota bacterium | reverse complement strand
CACTTCGGCCACCGAGCCGACCAGGCGTATCACCGAACCGCCGGCGTTCTGCGCGGCGTCACCGTACGAGCGCCCGAGACCACGGGTGATGGCTCCGCGCGGACCCGATCCCTTCACGTGGGCGGCCAGATCGTCGGACGCGACCGTCGAGACCCAAGCCGACGACGGCGCGGTGAGTCCCCAACCACTGAGTCGGGTCGGAACGCGATCGACGGGCACGGGGGCGAATCCTACCGATGCCGGGGTTCAGCCCACGTACACGCCGAGTCCGAACACCACGACCCACACGAGACCCATCACCTGCAACGTGCGATCGGCCATGAAGACCTCCTCGGGTGCGGCACCTTGCCCCTGTTCGAGCACCAACAGGTAGCGCAACAACGCGCCGAGCATGGGGACGATCGACAACTCGTAGAAGGGCCACGACGAACCCGAGATCTCCTTGGTCGCGAACGCCCAGATGCAGTAGGCGACGAGCGTCGCGGCCAAGCTGATCGACAGGACGATCCGGAGATATCCCAAGGTGTACGCCGCGAGCGCCTCCCGCGTCTCGCCCACGTTCTCGCCGGCGTCACGCAACTCGGCGTACCGCTTGCCGGTCACGATGAACAACGCTCCGAAACTCGCGCACAACAGGAACCACGTGCTCATCTCGACGCTCGACGCCTCCGCCCCGGCGATGGCGCGGATGACGAAACCGGCAGCGACCGCCATGAGATCGAGCACCGCCTCGTGCTTCAGAAACGACGAGTACGAGACCGTCAAAACCACGTACACACCGACGGCCAACCCGCAGCGCCAATCGGGGACGAAACCGAGGGCCAGACCGCCGAGCAACAACGACGTTCCCACCACGCGCGCCGTGGCCATCGAGACGGCTCCCGACGCGACCGGACGGAATCGCTTGCGCGGGTGGGCCCGATCGGCCTCCACGTCGAGGATGTCGTTCCAGTAGTACGTGCCGCTGGCGGCCAGGCACAACGCGGCGAAGGCGACCAACGTCGGCCACAGCGCCGACCATTCGTTCAGCACGCCGGCGGCACCCGGCGCGGCGAAGACCAGAACGTTCTTCGTCCACTGCTTGGGACGCGCCTCGCGAAGGAGCGCCGCCGGACTCATGCGGCCACCGGCACGGGGCTGATCGGATCGCGACCCACCCGCACCGGAACGGTCGCCATCGCGAGCATCTCGTCGTCGCCCGAGGAGTCGCCGTACGCGAAGACCCGGGCGCCGAGCAACCCGCGCGACGACATCCAGTCCCGCAGTCGACGCTCCTTTTCCTGACCCCGACAATTGCGACCCCGCAACCGACCGGTGCACGAACCGCTCGAACCCACCTCGATCTCGGTCGCCAGAACGTCGTCGCAGCCGAGCAGGCGGGCCAGATGTTCGAGATACGGTCGGTACGAAGCCGACACGAGGACCACGCGGTGTCCCTGTTCCCGGTGCCAGCGCAACCGCTGAACCGTGTCGGGTCGCAGCCAGTCGGGGAACACCCGGCTCGCGAACCGCTCGGCGACCGACTCCACGTTGGATTCGGAGCGACCGGCCACGGCGGCCGCGGTCACGATGCCCTTCACGGCGTCGCGATCACGACGCACGACCGCCACCGACAACGGCACCACTCGACGCAGCAAGCCCACGTACCAGCGCCAACCCGCGACCTCCCGCAGGAAGGGCACCACGCAATCGCGGCGGGTGAGCGTCAGGTCGACGTCGAAGGCGGCCACGGTGGGCGGAGCGGCGCCGTCGGAGTCGTGCACGGCGCCCATCGACCCGAGTTTACCGAACGTCGCCACCCAGGAGGTCCGAACGCACCGTCCACCATTCGGGCCAACTCTTGGCCACCACCGTCGGATCGTCTACCTCGACCTCGGGAACCGCGAGCGCGAGCAACGACCAACTCATGGCCAGCCGATGATCGTCGTGGACCCGCAACGACGTGCCGCGATAGTTCGCCCGATCGACCGGTCGCACGACGAGTCCGTCCGTGGTCTCCTCGGCCGGACAGCCGATCGCCCGCAGGCCGTCCACGACGTCGGCGATGCGATCGCTCTCCTTGTGCCGGATGAACCCGACACCGGTGATTCGCGAGGGGGTGTCGGCGAATGCGGCCACCGCAGCCACGGTCGGCACGAGATCGGAGATGTCGGCCATGTTGACGTCGATCCCGCGCAGTCGACCGGTACCGATCACGGTCGTGCCCGATTCGTCGCGCTCCACGCGACAACCCATGTCGGCCATGAGATCGGCGAAGCGCGAGTCGCCCTGCAACGCTCCCCGTCCGATTCCGAGCACGCGCACCGCCCCGCCCGTTATCGCCGCCGCCGCCAGTGGGTAGGAGGCGGACGAGGCGTCGGACTCGATCACGTACGAGCAAGCGCGGTACGCACTCGACTCCACGCCGATCGTCCGCTCGCCGACCGTGATGCCTTCGGCGCCGAAGGACGACATGACCGACGCCGTGATCGCGACGTACGGTCGCGAGACGAGAGGTGTCGACAGATCGATACGCAGACCGCCGGGCAACGTCGGCCCGATCATCATCAACGCCGACACGAACTGACTCGACACGTCTCCACGCAATTCGACCCGGCCCCCGGTCAGGGCGGCCCGCGCGACCGTCACCGGCAGGCATCCGTTCGTCGACCGCACGTCGGCGCCGAGCGACCGCAAGGAGTCGTGCAGTTCCGCCATCGGGCGTCGCCGCAACGCGTCGCCGCCGTCGACGACGGTCGGTTCGAGCGACAACGCCGCGAGCGCGGTGAGAAAACGTGACGTCGTGCCGGCGAGCCGGGCGTCGATCGTCGCTCCTCCCCGCAGAGCTCCGCCGTCGACCATCACCGTCGCTCCCGACACCGTGATGTTCGTGCCGAGGGCCCGCAATCCCTCGATCATCGCCACGGTGTCGTCCCCCGGAGCCACGTGCTCGATCGTCGAGCGACCCGCGGCGAGCGCCGCGCACACCAGAGCACGGTTCGCGATGCTCTTGGATCCCGGCACCGCGATGGTGGCGCGGATCGGCCCGTGGGCCGTGGGCAATGGGGCCACGAGTCAGTCCAGTCGCTGCACCGCGGGACGGAACCCGCGGGCCATCAGGCCGCCCCGGAACAACTCGACCGCCGCGGTCTCGACCAACACGACCGCGATTCCCCGATCGCCCTCGACCGAGTGGACCACCTCGAAGTTGGGAATGTTGACGCCCAACTCGGCCGCCAGCGTGAACCCCTCGGCCGCGGCCCCGGGACGATCGGGGATCGGGATGCGCACCTCGGACAACTGCGACGGTTCCTTGATGCGACTCGGCAGGTTCGCTCGGGCCTCACGGGCCGAAACCAACCGGTCCAGGAGTCGCTGGCGGTCACCGTCGGCCACGATCGACCGCATCGAGGTCAGGCCGTCGATCAGGCCCGACAACGCCAGGACGATGGCGTCGCGATTCTCGTCGCAGATGTCGAGCCAGATCGCCGGGTGCCCCGAAGCGATGCGCGTCATGTCGCGGAATCCACCGGCGGCCAGCCGCAGGAGTGCCGCATGTTCGTTCGCGCGCGAACCCGCCACTCCCATGAGGGTGGCCGCGGTGAGGTGCGGGACATGGCTCACGACGGCCACCAACTCGTCGTGTCGACGTGGTTCGAGGCCCACCACCTCGGCGCCGAGGTCGTTGACGATCGCGGCAATCGTCGCGAAGGCCTCGTCGGAGGTGTTCACCGTGGGGGTCAGCACCCAGACCGCGCCGTTGAACAAGTCGGGGTCCGCCCCGTCGAGGCCTTCGAGTTCGCTGCCGGCCATCGGATGACCTCCGATGAAACGTGGATCGGTCACCGACTCGCAGACTGCGGTCTTCACGCTCCCCACGTCGGTGACCACACCGGTGGTCTGCGCGAGCGCGCGTCGCACCTGTTCGGTCACGGCCATCACCGGCACCGCGACGAAGGTGACCTCGGCCGTCGGGTCGAGGCCGACGGCGGCGACCAGTCCCCGGCGCGACGCTTCGGCGCACCGTGCGGGATCGGCATCGTCGCCCGACACGAACCAACCGCGGTCGCGCAGGGCCACGCACACGGAACCCCCGATCAAACCGAGCCCCAGCACGTTGGCGCGGCGCGCGGGCGCGGTTCGGTCGCTCATCGCTCCCGATCGTACCGGCGCACCTCGCTCGCCACGGCCTCGGTTAGGGCCCGCAATTCCTCGGTCGTCAGTTCGCGCCACCGCCCCGGGCCCAACGTGCGATCACTCACGGGACCGATGCGGGTGCGCACCAGTCGCCGCACGGGATGTCCGATGGCCTCGCACATGCGCCGCACCTGTCGGTTGCGCCCCTCGTGGATCACGATTCGCAGGACGCCCGGTTCGGGTTGCGACACCCGCGCGGGCGCGGTGACTCCGTCGTCCAGTTCGACACCGTCGCGAAGTCGCGCCAACTTGCCGCTCGACACCTCTCCACCGGACACCTCGGCGAGATACTCCTTGTCGACCCCGTGACTCGGATGTGCGATCAGGTTCGCGAGCTCACCGTCGTTCGTCAGCAGGATCAGTCCCTCGGTCTCCACGTCGAGGCGCCCCACCGCGAACACGCGGGGCTCACTCGGGACGATGTCGACGATGATCGGTCGACCATGGGTGTCGCTCGAGGTCGTCACCACGCCGGCCGGTTTGTTCACGAGGTAGTACACGAGACCCGGGCGAACCCCGATCGGCACGCCGTCGACCGCAATCGAGTCGCTTTCGACGTCGACCCGACGACCCAATTCGGCCACCGTCCCGTTCACGCTCACGCGCCCGGCGGCGATCATCTCCTCGCACACCCGCCGCGAACCGAAACCGTGACGGGCCAACACCTTTTGCAAGCGGTCACCTTGGGGCATCGCACGCGACTTCGCCGCCAACTGCTCCCACAACGGCGGCTCGGGGCGACGTTCGGACATGCCTCAGGCAGGGTGCTCGGTGGGTCCGGGCAGGTCGGGGATCTGCGGAATGCGCAATCCCTCCTCCAGTGCCTCGACGACGTCGGCGCCAGGCACGAATTCGGCGAGAGCGGGAAGATCGGCGACGGAGTTGATGCCCAACTTCTCGAGGAACGCCGGCGTGGTCCCCCACATCACGGCCTGACCGGGGCCGGGATCGCGCCCCACTTGGTCGATGTACCCGCGGCCGAGCAACGTGCGCATCACTCCGTCGGGATCGACACCGCGAATGGCGGCCACCTGGGCCCGCGAGATCGGCTGCTTGTAGGCGATGATCGCCAGCGTTTCGAGGGCCGCCCCCGACAAACGGGCCTTCTGGCCGTCGAGGATGTACCGCTCGACGTACGCCGCGGTGTCGGGGTGACTCTGGTAGCGGTAGCCCCCGGCCACTTGAACCAACTGGAATCCGTGACCCGCCTCGTCGTACGCCTCGGCGAGCGAGTCGCACAAGGACGTCACCACGTCGACCGGCTGGTCGAGGATCTGGGCCAAAAGAGAGGGCGGGACCGGTTCGGTCGCCACCAGGATGACGGCCTCGAGGGCCCGCACGAGATCGCCGTCGATGGTCGGCTTCGGTTCCTTGTCTGACATGGGTCCTCTCTCAGCCTTCGTAATCGTCGATCGGTATCGCACCGGTGGAGACCAACTCGTCGTCGCCCACCCAGACGATCTCGATGTCGCCGAAGCGCTCGCCTTGATCGAGTTCGACGAATCCCTGCTTGAACAATTCGAGCAGGGCGAGGAAACGCACGATCACCTCCATGCGTTCGGCCAGGTCGGCCGTGAGACGTCGGAAGCTGATGCGTCCGATGCGCGGAAGTTCGTCGACCAACTCAGCCAAGGCGTCACCGACGCTGGCCTTGATCACCGCCACGTGGAACAAGTCGACCTTGGGCACCACTTTGGGCGTGCTGGCCCTCACGTAGGCGGCGTGCACCTGCTTGGGTTTGACGCCCTCGAGCAGATCGGGCATGAGGGACGCGTAGCGCTCGTCCGGCCCGACGGAACGGGCGTAGGTGCGGTCGGCGGCATCGGCGAGACGGCCGAAGACCTGACCCACGTCCTTGAAC
>JBJTFY010000321.1:0-5792 GCA_046093625.1 Actinomycetota bacterium | reverse complement strand
GGAACGATGAACGGCTACTGCAGCGACATCACGCGGTGCGTCCACCTCGGACCCGTGCCCGGAGACATCGCCGAGGCGTACGCGGTGTTGAAGGAGTCCGAGGCCGCCGGTGTACGCGCCGCCACGGTCGGGACACCGTGCGAGCAGATCGACCGTGCCGCACGTGACGTGATCGACGCCGCCGGATACGGCGAGTACTTCATCCATCGCACCGGTCACGGCATCGGCATGGACGCTCACGAGGACCCGTACATGGTCAGCGGCAACCGCTTGCCGCTCGAAGCCGGTCACGCCTTCAGCGTCGAGCCCGGCATCTACGTCGCCGGACGTTGGGGCATGCGGCTCGAGGACATCGTGGTGGCCACCACCGACGGACCCGTCTCCATGAACCACGCCGATCACGATCTGGTCGTGCTCGACGTCTGACCCGTTCAGGTGTGGATCGAGCCGCTGGTCGATTTCAGGCTGCTGGCCGAGTGCCCGGTGCGCCGAGCGATGATCTCGGCACAGATGGCGATGGCGGTCTCCTCGGGGGTGCGGCCACCGAGGTCGAGTCCGATGGGGGACATCAACCGAGCGAGATCGTCGGGTGAGTCCACCCCCACCTCGGCGAGGCGCTCGAGGCGCTTGGCGTGGGTCTTGCGACTTCCCATCACGCCGATGTAGCCGACACCGGTGGCCAGCGCCCCCTGCACCGCGGGCACGTCGAACTTAGGGTCGTGGGTCAAGATGCACACCGCGTCGCGCGGACCGAGAGTGGTCCCGCGCTCGGCGAACATCGGGCCGGGCCAGGTGACCATCACCTCGTCGGCCATCGGGAAGCGACGCTTGGTGGCGAAGATCTCCCGGGCGTCGCACACCGTCACGCGATATCCCAGCACCTTGGCCACGCGGGCCAGGGCGGCGGTGAAATCGACGGCGCCGAAGATCCACATCTGCGGCGGCGGGGAGAAACTCTCGATGAAGACGACGACCGTGGGGGTGTCGACGAGGTCCTCGGGGGTCGCCTGCCCCTCGGGTCCGTAGTGACGCACCCCGGTGCGACCGGCCTCGAGTTCACCGGCCGCGTCGCGGGCGACCACTCGATCGAGATCAGGGTGTCCGAGTCCGCCGCTGACGACCTCGACACCGTCCACCCGGGCCACCATCAACTTGGCTCCTACACCCGGTCCGTCGACGATCGTAGCCAACGACACCGGGGTCTCGGCCCGGACGTGCGCGCGGAACTCCTCGTACAGGGACACGGGTCACCAATCGAGTCGTTCGATGTAGAGGCGGATGGTGCCACCGCACGTGAGACCGACGGCGAAGGCCTCGTCGTCGGAGTAGCCGAACGACACGATGCGACCGGGGGCCTCGTCGTGAATGATGGCGAGCGCTTCGCCGACGACCGCACCCTCGACACACCCGCCGCTCACCGAGCCGGCCACTTCTCCGTCCTCGTTGACGGCCATGGCCGCTCCCGGATCGCGGGGACCGGAGCCCTCGATGTTCACCACGCGGGCGACCGCGACCCGTGTGCCCGCGTCACGCCAGCGATCGATGTCGTTCAGGATCTCGCGCATGGTGTCGTCATTCTGCCGTGGTCGAACGAGAAGTACCCGTTCAGCCGCCGATCTCCCGCGCCAGTCGCTCCATGGCCTCGATGGAATGACCTTCGACGAAACTGTCGATGTGGGGCATCGCCGCGGCCATGCCCCGCGCCAACGGCGCGTATCCCGGGGTGACCTTCAACGGGTTCACCCAGATGGTGCGGTGACTGACCCGGTGCAGGCGCTGCATCTGCTCGGCCAGCACCTCGGGCTCGCCGCGGTCCCAGCCGTCGCTCAACACCACCACGATCGCGCCCCGCGCCATTCCCCGAACGCCCCATTGGTCGTTGAACTCCCGCAGGCACTCACCGAGTCGGGTGCCGCCGCTCCAGTCCCGCACACGATCGGACGCGAGTCGCAACGCCTTGTCGGGGTCGCGCGAGCCGAGTTCGCGGGTCACCCGTGTGAGGCGGGTGCCGATGGCGAACGCCTCGACCTTCTGGCGTCCGGCCACCGCGGCCTGCACGAAGCGCAGCAACGCCCGGGCGTAGGGCTCCATCGAACCCGAGATGTCGAGCAGGAGCACGAGCCTCCGCAGACGCGTGTCGTTTCGGAGGTGGTGTCGTTCGATGGGCTCACCGGCCGTGCGCAGACTCGACCGCACCGTACGACGCAGATCGGGTCGACCACGGCGCGATCCGGGGACCATGCGGAAGGATTCGCGCGGAGTGCCGACGAGCCGCAGGTTCGCCATCAACGCCTGGGCGAGTTGCAACTCCTCGGGTGAATAGGCGGCGAAGTCCTTCGACCGCAGGGTCTCGACGCTCGAGAAGCGCAAGGTGATGGTGCCGTCGTCGCGATCGTCGGCGTCGACGCTCGCGTCGTCGTCCGACCCCTCGCCGGCGTCCATCTGGATGGTCAGGTGAAAGGACTCCTCGACGACGTCGGTCCGGGCCGAGCGCGCGTTCCAGAACACGTCGAAGGCCCGGTCGTAGAGCCCGATGTCCTCGGGTCGACGCACGAGGTTCGCCCGCCCGGCCCAGTACACGTCGTCGCGTCGCTCGAGCCCGAGTCGGGCCAGCGACTCGGTGAACGTGATCACGTTGCCGATGGGAGTGGCGATCCCCGCTCCGCGCAACACCCGGCTGAACGCCACCGCCATGCGCTCGGCGGGCGAGACCATGGTGTCGCTCATGTCAGGCGACGAGAGCGCGTCGCACCGCCGACTTCACGATCTCGGCCATGTCGGCGGCCTCCACGCGCTCTTGATCCTCGCGGTACTTGAGCACCGTGCCCAAGGTGGCACGCACACTGTCCTCGTCGAGTGACGAGACCCCGAGACGTCCGAGAGCGGTGGCCCAGTCGATCGTCTCGGCGACCCCGGGCGGTTTGTACAACTGCAACCCGCGCAGGGCTTCGGTGGCCGCGGCGACCTGACGCGCGAGTGCCGTCGTGACCTCGGGGACGCGCATCGTGACGATGGCGACCTCGCGCTCGAAGCTCGGGTGCTCGACCCAGTGGTAGAGACAGCGACGCTTCAAGGCGTCGTGGACGTCGCGCGTGCGGTTGGACGTCAGGATCACGATCGGAGGGCGAGGTGCGGTGAACGTCCCGAGTTCGGGTACGGTCACCTGAAAGTCGGACAGGACCTCGAGCAGATACGCCTCGAACTCGTCGTCGGCCCGGTCGATTTCGTCGATCAACAACACCGGGGGATGTTCGCTCGGTGCGAGGGCTCGCAGCACCGCGCGACGGAGCAGGAATCGTTCCTGATACAGCTGGTTCTCGAGCGCGTCGGCGCCCATGCCGGCGGCCTCTCCGCTGGCCTCGGCGGCGCGCAGGTGCAACAGCTGCCGCGAGTAGTCCCAGTCGTAGACGGCCTGACTCGCGTCGATGCCTTCGTAGCACTGCAGACGGATCAGTTCCCCGCCCGTCCACCGCGACAACACCTTGGCCAACTCGGTCTTGCCGACGCCGGCTTCACCCTCGAGCAACAACGGACGGCGCAACGACAAGGCGAGGAACACCGACGTCGCGAGTCCGCGGTCGGCGAGGTAGCCGTTCTGACCGAGGGCCTCGGTGACGGCCTCGACACTGGTGGCTGCGCTGGTCATCGACCTCAGGCTAGAGGTCGTTCGGTTGTAACCTTCGCTCGGAAGGGGAGTGACATGTTCGATCTGATCATCCGCGGGGGCACCATCGTCGACGGAACCGGTGCCGCGAGGTTCCGGGCCGATGTCGCGGTGTCGAACGGTCGCATCGTCCGCATCGCACCGGTCATCGACGAGGCCGCCGCCGAGGTGATCGACGCCACCGGTCGCGTGGTGACGCCGGGCTTCGTCGACATCCACACCCATTACGACGGTCAGGTGTCGTGGGACGACCTGCTCGAACCGACGTCGGGTCACGGGGTGACCACCATCGTGATGGGGAACTGCGGCGTCGGGTTCGCCCCGGTACGCCCGGGTCGCGAGGAGTGGCTCGTGCAGTTGATGGAAGGTGTGGAGGACATCCCCGGCACCGCGCTGCACGAGGGGATCACGTGGTCGTGGGAGACGTTCCCCGAGTACTTGGACTCCGTCGACGCCCGCCGCTACAGCATGGACGTGGCCGCTTACGTACCCCACGCGTCGGTGCGCGCGTACGTGATGGGCGACCGGGGCGCACGCAACGAACCCGCCACCCCCGACGACATCGCGGCGATGGGCCGCATCGTGCGCGAGGCCCGCGAAGCCGGCGCGGTCGGTTTCTCCACCAGTCGCACGCTCAACCACAAGGCGCGCGACGGTGAACCGGTGCCGGGAACCTTCGCCGCGCTCGACGAACTGCAGGGCATGGCCGACGCCTTGCTGGCGGCCGGAGGCGGGCTCTTCGAGGTGGCCCCGCAAGGGCTCGAGTTCGACCGTCCGGTGTTCCTCGGTGAGGTGGCCTGGATGGCCGACCTCGCCGAGCGCAGCGGTCTGCCGGTGACGTTCGCGATGCTGCAGAACGAACAGAACGCCGACTCCTGGCGCGAGGCCCTCGACGTCACCGATCGGGTCAACGCCAAGGGCGGACGCATGCACCCGCAGATCGCCGCCCGCCCGTTCGGGATGATGATCGGCTGGGACGGTTACCACTTCTTCTCGAAGCGCCCGACGGTCATGGATCTGGTCGCGCGGTTACCGATGGCCGAGTTGCGCTCCGAACTGCGCCGGGCCGACGTGAAGTCCCGCATCCTCGCCGAGACCGACGCACCGGCCGATCCCAGCAAGCAGTTCGACTCGATCGGGGCCTTCATGCAGATGGCGGTCGACAAGATGTACGCCATGGGCACACCGCCCGACTACGAACCCGGCCCGGAGTTGTTGGTGTCGAACATGGCCAAGGCGGCCGGTCAGGACTCGTTGTCGTTCGCCTACGACCTGCTGAACGAGGACGACGGACACGCCTTCTTGATGTTGCCGTTCTTCAACTACGTGGGCGGCACCCAGGACGCGATCTACGAGATGTTGCAGCACCCGGCGACCGTGTCGGGGTTGTCCGACGGTGGCGCGCACGTGCGCATGATCTGTGACGCGTCGATTCCCACCTACATGCTCACGCACTGGGCGCGCGACCGCCGACGCGGACCGCGCCTCTCGCTCGAACAAGCGGTCAAGGTGCAGACGCTCGACACCGCCAACGTGGTCGGCTTCCACGACCGCGGAGTCCTCGCCGAGGGCAAGCGCGCCGACATCAACATCATCGACATGGACGCGCTCACACTGGGTTTCCCGCACGCCGAGAGCGACCTGCCCGCCGGAGGCACCCGTCTGTTGCAGACGGCGTCGGGTTACGTGGCCACGATCGTGAACGGTGTGGTGACCCGTCGCAACGGCGTCGACACCGGTGCACGACCCGGGCGCCTCGTGCGCGCCTGAGCGTCAGCCGCCGAGTATCCCGACGACGACGGGGAGCAGACGCTCGCGGTCGCTCGGACCGTCGGGCAGCGAATCGACCGGCCACCACCGCGCCGACTCCACGGGGCTCAACGGGGCTTCCATGTCGGCGACGAAGCCCCAGGCGACGTTCCAGTGCCGGTGCGGTCGGTCGCCGTGCCGATCGGTGACGTGAACGAACATGGCGTCGTCGCGAAGCGGTCGCACGTCGAAGCGGGTGAGTCCGGTTTCCTCCTCGAGCTCGCGCAGCGCGGCCCCGCGCGAGGTCTCGTGCCGTTCGGCGTGACCGCCCGGAGTCGACCAACCGAGTTCGGGGTGCGCGACGAGCAGGGTGTGAGAG